>NZ_HF986165.1:0-12652 GCF_000431435.1 Veillonella sp. CAG:933 | reverse complement strand
TTATGTGTTCAATTTCATTGTACAATTAACCATGAAAATAAATTATTAGTCGTCGATGTTTTATAAGGAGAGATTTGTATGACGAATAAGAAACTTTTATCGGCACTTATTATGATGGCATTAACAACCTCAGTACTGGGGAGTGTTTATGCGGCAGATGAAAGTAATGGGGATGCAGTAAAAAGATATAAACCATACGCTGCTGCCGAAGAAATTGAAAAATTACCGGATATTGTCGTAATTGGGGATCGTAATAAAGAGCGTGAAGTATTACCGGGGGACTTTGTGTATACTAAGTCACAAACCGGCTTTTTTAGTGGTAAAGATACGCTTGATATTCCGTTTACACAAACAAATTTCACTGAAAAATCGATGGAGATGTTTACCGGTCCGGATAAACCAATGGACTCATTATTGGCTAATTCGCCATCAATCCGACAAAGCGGTTCAATTTTACACGGAGACTTTTTCTTCCGTGGATTTAGAACTAACGGTACTAACTTTTATGTAAATAATGTGCCAGGAGTATTTACTCAATTTAATACGCCTTTATATCCTATCGAGTCTTTAGAAATGATTTCCGGGCCTAATGTTGGTATTTACGGTACCGGTGTACAGTATGAAACAACTAATCCGGGGGGGATTATTAGCGTTAAGACTAAAGTTGCTCCTGATAATCGAGTATTTGATTTTACTCAGACTATTTCCGGTAGAGGTTTGTTTGGTGAATATTTAGATTATGGTGAACGTTTTGGTAAAAATAAAGAATGGGGTATTCGAATTACCACTGAAAATCTTAATGGCCGAAGCTCGGTAAAAGGTACAAAAATTAACGGGCAAGGTATTTTTGCCAATATCGACCACCAGTCAGAAAAATCAAAAGATAGTTTATTTATTGGGTATCGTAATTTAGATATCCAAGGCGGCTTGCGTTGGTTTATTTTAGACAGTTCTGTGACTAAACTCCCTGGTGTGCCAAAAGGATCCAATGATTATAGCTTTGACGGTATGGTTAAATCAACTCACGGTTGGTTAATGACATATAATCATGAGCAAAAATTTAATGAACATTGGGATGGTTTTGCTAACTTTGGTATGCAGAGAAATGATTTGGATCGAAATGTTATGGCCAATGGTGGCAGTGGTTACGTGCTCAAGGAAGACGGAACATTCCCTGTAACTGCTAGACCGGGTGGAACACCGCAAGAATATTATTATTGGCAATTAGGCACTACGGCGCATTATAATACCGGTGATATAAACCATGATATTACGTTGTCATATAATCAGGCTTGGCGTAACAGAAAAACAGCGTATAATAATGGCTCTTTGGCTACCATTGGTTCCGGTAGTCTATATGATGGCATTAATCAAATATTACCGGCACCGACTAAATTTGATACTCGTTGGAGCAATAAAACTCGCGTTGAAAGTTTCTCGATTATTGATTATATGACTTATGAAAAATGGAATGTCATTTTTGGTTTCCATAAACATGAGGCAACATCTAAGTCTTATAAATACTCAGGAAATACAAGTAATTGGTCTTCTATTGATACGATTAAAACTGATGCAACAAGTCCTACTTATGGTTTTATCTATCATCCAAATGACAATTCTTCGATTTATGCGAGTCATACAGAAAACTTTGATGCCGGTAGTGGCGTTAATACTACTTTTGAAAACTATGGGGATGTATTACCGCCATTAAAGACCAAACAAAATGAAATCGGGTTTAAATATTTAAAAGATGATTTATTATGGACTTTAGCATACTATGATATCAAACAAGATAATTTGATTAGTGTGTATAAAACCGGCTATAGTAAACCGTTCCAATCTAAAGACGGACAAGCTCGCCATAAAGGGCTTGAATTGGCTGTTAACGGTAAGTTGGCTGATAAGTGGAATCTATTCGGTGGTATTTCCAGAATGAGTGCGAAACAAGAAAAAACTACAAATGGTACTTTAGATGGTGTACGTGTTAATGGTACCAGTGAATGGACTGCTGTTTTTGGTGCGGAATACAATCCTAATGAATTCTGGAGCTTTGTAGGTCGTGGGATTTATACAGGTAGATCACCTGTTATGAATGAAAAAATTTGGGCCGGCGGCTATACAATATTTGATGTAGGCGCTACTTACAAAACTCATTTCGGTGAAGTTCCGGCAGAATTATCCTTAATGGTTAATAACGTGTTTAATAAAGATTACTGGCAAGTTTCTCGAGGCAATCAGGTATACCTCTCCTTGCCGAGAACATTAACATTTACAGCTAAACTTCATTTCTAAGAAAAGGTATAGATTTTTGAAAAGGAAGGAATTTTATTAAATTCCTTGCTTTTCTAATATTCGGACTAGTAATTTTAGGGAGATACTACTAATGAAAAAAACTATTCATAAATCAGTGTCAGGTTTGCTTGCATTGGGTTTTATCGGTTCAATTATGCCTACGGCGATAGCAGCCGAAAGCGATTCTCCATTGGATACCGTTTATGTAATTGCTTCTAAAAATAGTAATAATGAAGATGCATTACCGGGTGGTCTTGTTAATGAAAATGCAAAGTTAGGGATTTTGGGGAAACAAAGTCTTATGGACATTCCGTATAGTGAAATGTCTATGACTGAAAAAATGTTAAAAAAGTTTGACGATCCGACTCAGCCGCTTGCCAATGTACTTTTAAATAATCCTTCTATCAGAACAAGCACGACATCGCCGATGTATACTGACTTTTCTATGCGCGGTATTAATATGAACGGTAATCATATGATGTTGAATGGAGTTCCAAGTTTGTTTTATCAATTTAACGGACCTATTACTCACTATATTGATCGGATTGATATAACCTCAGGCCCAAATGCAGCCGTCAATGGTGTTAGTATGTCAAATAACGGTACTAATAGTGGTGCGACACCAGCTCCGGGCACTATTAATATTGTTACCAAAAGAGCTACAGATAAACCTAAAGTAAGTTATACGCAGACCTTTTCCGGCAGAAGTAACCTTGGTGAATTTATTGATATTGGCCGTAGATTTGGCAATAATAATGAATGGGGCGTCCGAGTTATGGGCGAGTATATGACCGGTGAATTATCACTAAAAGGTGCCGAGAAAAATGAAAAGAATATTTTTCTTAATTTAGATAGACACGGAAAGACAAGTTTTACGAATCTTTTTATTGGGCATTTTGACCTTCGTGTTAATGAGGGACAACGATGGTTTACATATGGTGGTAATGGTACTGAGTTACCAAGTGCTCCGGATTCGAATATTCCTTATGATTATAAAGGTACAACTAAATGGATGCATGGTTGGATGTATACCTTCAATCATGAGAAGCAAATCAATAAAGACGTTAGTTGGTTCACTAATATAGGTCATTCATTAAGAAGTGGCAATAAATATAATTCCAGTTCAGCTCTAAGCTTTGATGAAAAGGGGAATTTCTTGTCGTCTAACGTAGCTAATGCTCAAAATGAAAGTGGATTGAATACTTATTTCCAAACAGGTATTAGAGGTAACTTTGAAACCGGAGCAGTAAAACATCAAGCCTCAATAGCGATTGACCGTTCTTGGGCGAAATATTGGAATGATTCAAACAATGGAACAAGAGGAACAATCGGTGGTAATATTTATACCGGAACAATTTATTCACCAAACTTTGCAATACCTGCATTACGTTATGCAAAATTATCGTGGAATGAAATAAATACCGGTGTTACTATTGCAGACTCGCTTAGTTATGGTAAGTGGGATGTATTGTTAGCAGCTTCTCATAAGCATGAAAATTTCCAAAATAAATTGAGAACAGGGCAAGATATTAAAAATGATGATTGGCTACCTACTTTTGGCGTGACTTATAAACCAAATAATGATATTGCAATTTATGCTAGCCAAACTGAAAGTTTGTCGCGAGGTGCCGTGGTTGTAAATGGGTCACGAATTTATGATAATGCGGGGGATACCTTGGCTCCATCTACCAGCAAGCAGCGTGAAATAGGGATAAAATATAATTTCGAAAATATCTTTACGACACTTGCTTATTTTGATATTGACACTGAAAGCTTGATTGATAAAGAATTGGACAATGGCTTATATCATCGAGTTGCCGATGGCCGTGATAATTACAAAGGTTGGGAATGGACTGTTAATGGTCAACCGGCCGATAAATGGACCGTTACCGGCGGGCTTTTATATATGAATGGTAAACGAGAAAAAACTAATGGTGGTACGGCTGACGGAAAATTTATTAACGGTGCCGCTAAATGGAGTGGGGTTATTGGTGCCACTTACGCACCTAATGAGCAGTGGAATATAATCAGTCGTTTGAATTGGGTTGGCGAAGCTTTTATTGATAATAGTAAATCACCGACCGGAGCTACCAGAATCCCGTCATATGCAGTATTGGACTTGGGCGTTGATTACAGCACTGTTATTTCTGATGTTCCGGTTACATTTAAAGCTATGGTTTATAATGTTACTAATAGAGACTATTGGATTGGACGAGGTAGTTCAACCACTTTTGGCTTATCTATGCCGCGTACATTTATGTTATCTGCTACGGTAGAAATATAATAAACTGTTATTCCCGGAGGTGATTTTTTGAAACGGTTAATAAACAGAATGTATCTGTTGTTGTGCGTCCTTTTATGTATAGGGTTTATACTAAGCGGGTGTGGTAATCAACAATCGACAGAAGAACCTGAAATTGTATTGGCTGCCGCAAGAGATCTGGCTCCGGGAAATAAGGATCCGTATTATTCAAGTGTTATTTTAAAAACGTGGGAATCTTTGGTAGGTATTTCGGATGATGGAAAAATAAAACCTATGCTTGCAGAATCTTGGGAGTCTAACGAAAGTAAGACCGAATGGATTTTTCATCTGAAAAAAGGGGTAAAATTCCACGATGGAAGTGATTTTAATGCGGAAGCTGTATTAGCGAATTTTTATCGAATCACTCATATGGGCTATAAGCCTTCAACGTTTTATGGCTATCAGGTTAGTCGCATTTATCCGGGATTAATTAAATATGAAGCCGATGATGCGTATACGGTTCATTTATATTTTGAAAAACCGGTTCCTATGTTAATATATCGAATGGCGGGATGGGGGAGTTGTATGTTCAGCCCTTCTTCTTTTGATAAAGAAAGTGGCGATTTTATTGATATAGCTAAGGGAACCGGACCGTTTAAGATTGTTGAAAGAAAAGCAGATAATTATACTGTATTGGAACGATTTGATGAGTATTATGGTGAAAAGGCTAAGGCAAAACGTATACGGGTTCGCGTAATAACTTCGCCGGAAGCCAGATATTCGGCATTAAAATCAGAAGAGATTTTTGGTGTATTGGATTTAGGTGGCGTCACGCCTATAATGGCTGAAGATCTTATGCGTGACGGTCGTTTTCAAGTAAATAGTGCAAAATCAACAATATCACATTATCTATCAGTAAATGGAACCAGATATCCTTTTAATGGTGAACGTATGAGAATGGCTCTAAATTTAGTGATTGATCGAGAACAAATTGTTCGTCATTATTTTAGAGGCTATGGCACACCAACGAGGAATTTTTTGAATAGCACTAATCCTTTTTCAAAAGTTTATCCGCCTGAAAAAAATTTAGAAGAAGCAAAAAAATTAGTGGATGAGGTATTACAAGGAAAGCGTCAAAAGATAGTCTTTTTAATTCCGCAATATGGCGCCGCAAGATATCCGTATAAGGTTATTTCTGAATTTATTCAGGCAGAATTAAAGGTATTGGGGTTAGATACTGAGATTGTTTTGATGGATGGAATGACAGCCCGTAAGGCTATGGCTATGGGAAATTATGATTTATCAATAGGAACCAGAGGTTTGGGGAATCTTGATCCAACCTCTTTATTGTATGAATTTTTTGATACTAAAGGCCCTACTAATAAAGCTAGTAGTTTCGGATATTCCAATCCTCAAATAGATGCGGATTTTGAAAAGTTAGTTGGTACATATAATATTGAAGACCGTGCTCAAATATATACCGATATTTTGAATCAGTTAGTTGAACATCCCGCGGTAGTACCGCTTTTTGAAGATCAAAACCTGGCTGTGAGCAATAAAAAGTTATCCGGATATGATGCTGTCGTATATGGTATTACATTAGATAAAGTATCTTGGGTAGGAGAGGGAGATGTGAAATGATTGCTTTTTTCGTTTATGCAGCAAAAAGGCTTCTTATAATTTTGCCGTTTCTTATAGGTCTCTCTATCATTTCTTTTTTGCTTGGCATTATTGCTCCCGGTGATCCGGCATTAACATTATTGACAATGGATGGTTCAACGGAACCAACTGTTGAAGATTTGGCGGCTATGCGTCATTTATTGGGGTTAGATCAGCCTATATGGCAACAATATTTAAACTGGCTTATTCATGCATTAAAAGGTGATTTCGGCATATCTTATTTAACTCAAAAGCCGGTGTTAGCTGAGATTTTGAGACGATTCCCGGTTACCTTTCATTTATCCTTATGGGCAATGGCATGGGTATTGTTTTTGGGTATTCCTTTTGGTGTATGGTCTGCCAGATATAAAAATAAAAAATCTGAATTTTTAGTACGAATTTTTATATTGCTTTTTATATCAGTTCCCAGCTTTTGGTTAGCAATCATTTTTATGTTGATTTTTTCCGAGGAACTTCACATATTGCCATCAAGTGGATATGGCGACATAACTCATATGATAATGCCCTCCTTTGTTTTGGCGGCCGGTACGATAGCGGCCGTAATACGATTACAACAAACGACAATTATATCTGTATTGGAAAAACCTTTTATTCAGACTTTACGCGCTAAAGGTTTTCCTATGCGATATATCTTACTACATCATGTGTTGCCTAATTCATTTATGCCGGTTATAACTATGATTGGTACTTATTTCGGCACCATTCTAGGCGGCTCGGTAATAATTGAAGATTTATTTTCTATTCCCGGGATGGGCAGTTATGTACTGGCTGCCATATGGGGGCGAGATTACCCCGTTATACAGGGCTATGTGATTGTAAGTGGTACGATATTCCTTGTTTTTAATTATTTAGTCGATTTGAGTTATTATGTATTAAATCCTAAGGGACGAGGTGGCGATTGATGAAGGTTTTACGCTCTGTACATCCTTTATATCTATTAGCTTTTGCTATAGTATTGGGAACAATCTTTTGCGCCGTAATGGCACCATGGATTTCACCTTATAATCCTACGGAGGTAAATACTGAAGAAATTTTGGAATGGAGTTCATACAAACATTGGTTAGGAACAGATGCATTAGGTCGTGATATTTTATCACGCATGATTTATGGTGCAAGAACATCAGTTGTTTTTGCGACCGTAGCAGCTTGTTGTACTATGCTAGTAGGATTGATATTGGGAATGATTGGCGGCTATTACGGTGGACGCATAGATCAAGGTATACAAGCTTTGGTCAGTCTGTTTCAAGGGTTGCCCGGTATGAGCTTTATGATTGCTATTGCGGCCGTATTACCGGAAAATGATGCCCGTTTAATTATAGCGGTAACGATTACTTCATGGACCGGATTTTCACGTATTGTGCGAAGTGAGGTAATACATCTTCGAAATGAAAACTATATTATTGGCATAAAAAGTTTGGGTGCCGGTAATTCTTATATTCTGAGAAGATATATATTGCCCAATATTTTTCCTTTAATCGTTGTTTTACTGACTCTTAGAATCGGTACCTCTCTTTTATCAGCATCTGCTTTATCTTATTTGGGCCTGGGGGTAGCACCGCCAATTGCCGATTGGGGTGTTATGATTAGTGATGCCCGGACTTATTTTAGGAGTTATCCGTTGATGATATTGGCACCGGGTATGGCAATAACACTTTTTTGTATGAGTATAAATTTGATTGGTGATTTTTTGCGTGAACATTTGCAGTTGAGTAATGCCGGAGAAAGGAAAATGTTATGATGGAAGATATTATTATTGATGACTTATCAGTTGCATATCCGTCAGAACAGGGGCTTACTCGAGTGCTTCACAATGTAAATTTCAGATTAGTTTCAGGTAAAATAACGGCTTTGGTGGGCGAGTCGGGAAGTGGGAAATCTATAATGGGGTCAGCGATTATGGGGCTTTTGGATGAATCTGCTGTTGTGACCGGTAAAATTTATTTAGAAAATCAGAATTTATTGGCACAATCAGAAGCGGAATGGAATATGACCCGAGGTACCCGGATAGGATGGATTGCACAAGATCCTATTACTGCTATGGATCCTATGCAAAGGGTAGGTAAACAAGTCGTTGAATCAAACTGTTACAGAAATAAGACTTCTTATTCCGCTGAAAAAGCAAAGGGGATTGAACAATTAAAGCGGTTTGGCTTGCCTAATGCGGAAGCGGTATATGATAAATATCCCGGTGAATTATCCGGTGGGATGGCTCAACGTGTATTAGCAGCTATGATGGCGATGCCACACCCCGGGTGGATAATTGCGGATGAACCGACTAAAGGTTTGGATGCTTTTGTGCGGCGCGAAATTTGTCAGTTATTCCGTGATCTTCGAGATGAGAGCGGTGTTAGTATTTTATTCATTACTCATGATATCCGTTTAGCAGAAAAACTAGCAGATTATATTGGGATTATGTATGCGGGAGAAATTCTTGAATACGGTACTTGTGAAGAAGTATTTAAAGAGCCCAAACATCCTTATACTATCAGTTTTTTAGAAGCACAACCAAGATATAGGTTAAAATCGATTCCGGGGTTACCACCTGATTTGCATAACATTCCCAATGGTTGTATTTTTAAAAATCGTTGCAAGTATTATGAGTTAGACATATGCGAAAAAGATCAAGTTATGAAGAATTTATCTTCTTCCCATCAAGTGCGTTGTGAATGGAGTAAATAGTATGAGTGTATTGGAAATAAGGAATATCTCTAAAAGTTTCACAACAGGCTTTATTAATAAAAGAATCTTCAAGGTTTTAAAAGATATTTCTTTTTCGGTAGAAGAGAATGAGATTCTTGGTTTGGCGGGAACCAGTGGGGCCGGGAAGTCCACATTAATTAGAATTATCATGCAACTTTTAAAGCCAGATCAGGGAGAAATTCTATTAAACGGAAAAGTAATATCGCAAATGTCGGCAAATGAGAATAAAAAAATGCGAGAAGATATGCAGTTAGTTTTTCAAAATCCGACTTCGTCTTTAAATCCTCGCATGACAATCAAAGAGTCTATTGAAGAACCGATTCGTATCCATAAGAATCAAGATATTAATTTAAAGCATAGTATAGAGGATGTTTTAGAGAAAGTACAACTTCGTAAAGAGTTACTTTCCAGATATCCGCATCAACTTTCCGGCGGAGAATTACAGCGTATTTGTCTTGCCAGGTTACTGTTATTAAATCCGAAGATTCTTTTATTGGATGAACCGACATCGATGCTTGACGTATCGGTGCAAGCACAGATTATTTCTATTTTAAAAGATATTCAAAAGGAACGATCTTTAGCTTGTCTGTTTATCTCGCATGATTTAGATTTGTTACGCGTAATTTGTAATCGTATCGGAATTATGCGCGAAGGCCGGTTGATTGAATTACAACCGACAGAATTACTTTATCAGCATCCTAAAGAAAAATACACGAAAGAATTGTTAGCGGCTTTTGAAGATTTTTAGTTGAGTATTTGCAGTAAATTATTATATTAGAGTATAGTTATTTTGATTAAAAATATTATTAAAAAAATAAATAGAGTTTAACTATAAGATGAAACCTTAAAGTAAAAAATCTTTTGTTTTAAGGTTTTTTTGTATAAAAATACTGTTTAGAATAATATGTTTAAATATAAAAATTAACGATGATAAGCCATAAAACCCTATGAAATAAAGGAGTTTTAGTATACAATAGAGGGTATAGCATGATTAATATTTGTTTTGAATTAAGATTGACGAGGTGGAAAAGTAAATATATAATGTACATGAAGAAATTTTATACATATTTATAGGTGTCGATTTAGAC
This sequence comes from Veillonella sp. CAG:933, assembly GCF_000431435.1. Lineage (NCBI taxonomy): Bacteria > Bacillati > Bacillota > Negativicutes > Veillonellales > Veillonellaceae > Veillonella > Veillonella sp. CAG:933. The sequence goes on along the minus strand of NZ_HF986165.1, from coordinate 2,650 downwards.
TTAATAGAGAAATCGGTATAAGCCGATGCGATCCCGTCACTGTAAGAGGAGCTAATCTCATGTTGCCACTGGATATTCCGGGAAGGCGAGAGGCGCTATGAATCTAAGCCAGGAGACCTGCCTATTTATAATCTCCGTTTTAATCTACGAGCGATAGAGAGGCGATTATGGCAAAGGTCATGTAGCATATCTATTTCAAGATTGAAGTAGATATGTTTTTTTATAAGTTAATGGATTATGAAGGGATTACTAAGAACCTTGAGTTAGCATTAGGTGAGGTAGTGTTAAAAGAAGAGGAATAGTAAAAAAAATAAATCTATTAACTGATTAGGTAATTTAGGGTAATTTTATTAGGAGGGTATTATGAAAGGTCAGGGATTGTTAGTACGAGCGGCAGTATTGGCATGCTGTGGTAGTATTTTGAGCTGTGTTGGTGTACAGGCCGAAGATGTGGTTACTGATTATGACTTAGGGACAGTGGTCGTAACTGCGACAAAAACGGAGCAAACTATTGCTAATGTGCCGGCCAGTGTAAGCGTTATTACCTCACAAGATATAGCTGACAAGAATATTTCGTCGGTTCAAGAAGCTTTACAGTTTTTGCCGGGTATTTTTATTGACCAAAGTGCGCAAGGCAGTTTGACTATGCGTGGTATGAGTTCTACAGATATTTTGGTATTAGTTGATGGAGTTCAACAAAATAATACTTATAACGGAACTGTAAATTTTAATATGATTCCAATTTCGAATATTGAACGTATTGAAGTATTGCGCGGTGGCGCATCCTCTTTATACGGTGGTCATGCGGTTGCCGGTGTTATTAATATTACGACTAAAGGTGCACCGGAATCGGGAACTTCTGTAGTGGCAGATGTATCCTATGGTAGCTATAATACTTGGAAAAAAGCCGTGTCGGTTAATTCTCGTTTATCAGACAAATGGAGTTTAGGGGTTACTTATGAAAAACGCTCCTCTGATGGCTATAAAGGATTTTATCGATCGCTTGCACCAAAAAAAGGTACAGCATCTATTAGTGCCGATTTACCACAGTTAAGTAATGGTACTTATATATACGGTGGTCGTGGTGAGAAAGAATGGGAACATGAAAATTACGGCTTTAAAATTGGGTACAATTTTGATGAATCTAAATCTTTAGTTTATAGCTATAATCGAATTAATAGTGAATCCTCTTATAGTAATCCATTTACTTATGTACATGATACTAAAGGAAACCCTGTATGGTCTGGCAATGTTCAGGTCGGAACAAATAAAATTATTTCTTTATCTCCTAAAAATTTCTTAGGCTATGATAATGAAAATAAACGTGATACCCATATTTTGACATATCGTGATACGGCAAATGATTTCTTGGTGCGTGCAAGTTATACGCATGATAAGGTTGATGGTTTTACATCACCTACTGTACCTAGTTCCTATAAAAATGTTGATTGGACCGGGGCCGGTGATTATTCTCTCCATCCAGGGAAGAAATTTACGTACGAAGTTGAAAAAACATGGCGAGATATAGGAAAGCATACCATTAATGCCGGTGCCTCTTATCATACGGAAGAAATGATTCAGAAGCGTTATAATCTTTCTTCGTGGCATAACAAAAACTCCATTATTAATCAATATGCACAAGATGAAGGTAAAATAAGCAATCTGGCTGTATTTGTACAAGATGAGTATAAATTTGATGATGAATGGTCTTTATTTGTTGGGGCACGTTATGATCGTTATAAAAAAGGTGACGGTACATTCTGGGCCAGTGGTAAAAACGGTTATGATACCACATCCGAGGGTAAAACATATAATCATATAAGTCCTAAAGTTTCATTAGAATATAAAGCTAATGAAAGTACAAATTATTATATGTCTTATGGTGAGTCGTTTAATCCACCACCATTAGTATATATTTATCGTTATGGCGGTTCCGGTATGGGTAATGTTATTCCAAATCCGGGCTTAGATCCTGAAACTTCCAAAACCTGGGAATTAGGGATGAAACGCCAGTTGACGGATCGAGATTCAGTGGATATCTCCTTATATAATGTTAAAACCAAGGACAAAATTGAGTATACCTATTTCTACTTGCCGGGGACAAGTACTACAGAATATAAGCAATACATAAATTACGGCGTAGAAAAACGACGCGGTATTGAACTTAATTACGAGCATAAATTTACAGATAATTTAACCTCATACGTTAACTATGCTTGGCAGTCGGGTAAAGTTAGTGGTCCGAAATTAGAGGATACTAATAAATCAGGCTATAGCAATGCAGTTGATTATTCTGTACCGAAACATATCTTCCATGCCGGTTTGGCTTATGACAAGGAAAAATGGACCGGTTTGTTAGATATGCAATATGTTAGTGCACGCCAAAGCTCTACGGCAGCAGCCGGCGAATACGGTGCTTATGACGGCTATTTCTTAGTGAATACCAGTGTTGGGTATCGCGTTACCCCTGATTTTACAGTTAAATTTAGTATTGATAATATATTTGACCGTGAATTCTATGATAATGAGGCAACTGCTGGTCGTACCTATACATTAAGTGTTCGTTACGAGTACTAGACGATTTAAAAAAGACCCTCAATCTATCATGATTGAACCGCCCCCTTAAAGTTAGACCTAAAAATCTAATTTT
>NZ_HF986164.1:6204-11287 GCF_000431435.1 Veillonella sp. CAG:933 | reverse complement strand
GGGCTACCTACCGGCTCTGGCACATCAAAGATGTACGTTGCGTTTTTATCTTTGCGTTTATAATCAAGCCATATGGCACGATTAACTTCTGTTCAAATCATACCATATAATTAATGCATTTTCTATATACTTTCTTGATACCCAGCAAAAACCAGAAAAAAGCTCCCGAAGGAGCTTTCCACGTTTTAAATGTACACTAATTCTCTTAACACAATCTCTTCTGCATCATCCCTTATTTCCCATGAAGAATGTTATAAAGAACACGAGGTGTTTGGGAAGGGAGTTCTGCTAACTTCTTTCTCATTCGACAAATCCGTGCGCAACAATCGAATATCGCTGTTATCGTAGAATGTTTCCGTCTGGCTGTTGATGCGGTCAGGCGTTTTTTTCGCCCAATCACACCAGCCCGACAAAGCGGTAGTAAATTTTGATGTCCTGATGCTTCTGACCGTCTATGACCGTCCGTTCTCCAATCTCAATGTGATCGATCAGTTCCTCCACGATGTCCCGGTTGAGATCCTGCAAGTCCAGATACTGCCGGACAGTTCCGGCCCACCGCTGGATATTGGCGATGTCCTGCTGAGATTTTCGCTCCCCAGCCAGCAGCGTGTCCAGGCGTTCTGCCTTCTGGACACGTTCCTGCTCATTCTTTTCAATCAGGAGCGCGAAGGAGGCTTCACTGATTGCCCCGCTGACCTTATCCTCATAGAGCTTCGCGGTCATCCGTTCCAGTTCCTCCAAGCGTCGGCGCAGACGGCTGATTTCCTGCTGACAGTCCTCCTGCCGGGAAGTATTCGCAGATTGTATCTGCTGCTTTAGCCTGTCCAGCACCGCCGCCTCATCGGTTGCCACTGCTTTTCCATGCGCCCGGATTTCACTCAACACAATGTTTTTCAGTGTGATCTCGGAAACCCGGTGCCAGGAACAGGTGCTGTGTCCGGTGGTAGCAAACCGGGAGCAGAAGTAAGAGACATAGCGTTTGACCGTGCCGTTCTTTCGGTGCAGGGATTGGCGGCTGACAACCATCGGGTGTCCGCAGTCCGCGCAGACCAGCTTTCCGGTGAACAAAGCGGGCTGGGGTGGTGTGCGGCCATCAGCGCGCTGTTTCGCCGCCTGATTGATTTTCTGCACCGCCTCCCACAGCTCCGGCTGGATAATGGCCTCGTGCGCGTTTTCGTGGGAAATCCACTCCGATTCCGGTTTGTGTATCATCGTCTTGTCCTTGTAGGACCGGGAACCGGTGCAGTTCTGGGTGAGGGTGCCGAGGTAAACATCATCGTTCAGAAGGCATTTGACGGTTGCATAAGCCCACAGCTTGGAACGGTTGCAGCTGCCTTTGCCGTAGTGGACCGCCCAATGCCAGCTGGGAGGGAGAATTCCTCTCCCGTTCAGGGTGACGGCGATTTTCCCATAGGCCATGCCGGAATAGCGCATCTGATAGATCTCCCGCACAACGGCGGCGGCTTCCTCGTCCAGCACNNGGCGGCGGCTTCCTCGTCCAGCACCAGCCTGTGCTTATCTTCCTCGCTTTTGCGGTAGCCGTAGGGGCATAGGCGGCAACATACTGGCCGCTTTTCTTTTTGGCGTGAAGGACCGACCTGATTTTACTGGACAGGTCTTTGAGATGGTAGTCGTTCATCAGGCTGCGGAAGTGCAGCATATCAGTGTTGTCGCCCTCGCTGTCCAGACAGTCCAGCACCGAAACGAACCGGCAGCCAAGGCTGGGGAACACCACGTCTGTGTACCGGCCCACCTCTACAAAGTCGCGCCCCAGGCGGGAAAGGTCCTTCACCAGAATCAGGTTAATCAGGCCATGCCTTGCGTCCTCCAGCATCTCCAAAAATCCGGGGCGCTGAAAATTTCCTCCGCTGTACCCATCGTCCCGATAGGTCTTAACCTCGATCCAGCCGTTGAGCATGGCAAATTTGGAGAGGATTTCGTACTGGTTCTCGATGCTCACCGATTCCTCGCTGGGAATGTAGTGTTTGGCCTTTGCGGAGTTGGAGGCGTCATCGACGCTCAGGCGGCAGTAGATGCCCACCTTATATTGCTTCGTCATAGTCCTGCCTCCCTTCCTGCGCCAGTGCCGTATCTACATACCCCACATAGCGGTAATGCACCTTGATGTCGCAGACGCGCTGGCCGTTAATCTTCTGAGCCTCGCCGACCTCGATCCGGTCCACCAATTCAAACAAAATGGTTTCGTCCAGCTCCGAGAGTTCGGTGTAGCGCCGGATCAGGTCCAGCCAGCGGTCGGCGTCCACCCTGTTTTCCAGATGGACTTTCACCTTCCGTTCCAGATCGGGGACCACCTCCGCCTTTTCCGCACGCTCCGCTTCATACTTCTGCATGAGGGTCTGGAATACCGTCTGGGGGATCGCACCGGTGCATTTATCCTCATAGAGATTCTGCATCAGGCGTTCCAGCTCGGAAATCCGCGTCCGCGCGGTTTTCAATTCCTGCTCATAGGAGAATAGACGGGTGTGAGATTCCTTTTCTTTCAGCCGGGTGATCTGCTCGATCAGGCTGTCCGGGTTCACCTCCGCAAAGCGGGCCTTCTCCCGAATGTCCTCCAACACCAGCTGGTACAGCACCGTCTCATAGATGGTGTGAACGGTACACGCGCTCTTACCGCTGCGGGCGTAATTGCCGCATAGAAAGGAGCTGTACCGCCCTGGTCTTCCGTCCTTATAGGTGAACCGCTCGATGTGGTTCCGCATTTTGAAGCCGCAGTCGGCGCAGTAGACAAGGCCGGTGAAGATACTCTTGCAGCCATCGGCGTGGGTGTTCTTCCGCACCTTCTTCTGGTCGATGCTCACAACGGTGTCCCACAATTCCTGTGAAATAATGGCCTCGTGGGTTCCCTCCACCCGAATCCACTGGTCCTCCGATTTGCTGACCAGCTTGCGGGATTTGTAGGAGAAGGTGCCGTATTTGCCCTGCACCATATTCCCGATGTAGACCTCGCTGCGGACCATGTTTTTCACCGTCTGGTCGGCCCATTTGTGGTTGACGCGGCGGGGGTCGCTCTGGCCCTTGCGCTGGTAGTACAGCACGCCGGGGGAGGGTATCCCTTCCTCATTGAGCGCCGCCGCGATCGCATGAAATCCCATGCCGGAGGCCCGCATCGCAAAGATACGGCGCACAATGGGCGCGGTTTCCTCGTCGATCACAAGGTGGTGCTTATCCAGCGGGTCGCGCCGGTAACCGTAGGCGGGATAGGTTCCCATGAACTTGCCGCTCTCGGCGCAGGCTTTCTTGACGGCCTTGACCTTCTTGCTGGTATCCCGGCTATAAAATTCGTTAAATAAGTTCAAAAAGCACATGACATCGGTGCTTCCGTTGTCGCTCATGGTGTCGATGCCGTTGTTTAGGGCGATGAACCGGCAGCCCAGCGACGGGAACAGATAATCGGTGTACTGACCGAACTCGATGTAGTTGCGGCCAAAGCGGGACAGGTCCTTCACCAGAATCACATTGATCCGCTTTGCTTTTGCGTCCTCTATGAGACGCTTGACCCCCGGACGGTTGAAATTCGTACCTGAATACCCATCGTCGATATAGGTGTCAATCTCATTCCAGCCCCGTTGCCGGACGTAGTTTTGAAGCAGCAGCTTCTGGTTTTCGATGCTGACGGATTCCCCATCACGCTCATCGTCGTTGCTCAAACGGCAGTAGATGCCCACGTTGTATGTTGTTTCAATCATCTTTGTTTTACCTCCCGACCATATCAGAATCCATACCTCGTGCGGCAAAATGGCTCCGCAGGTGTACCCTGCATGAATATCTTATCGGAGAATCCATCGCCGCGCAAGCATACGGCAGGCCGCGAGGCCGGTTGTTATTTGAAACCTCTGGCAGCCGGCATGATTTCTGACATAGCGCGCCTGACTGCCAGCTGCTCCAGCGTCCTGCCCAGGTCCTTTTCTCCCGAAAAAAAGCTGGTGACGCGATAAATGGTTTTCCCGATCCGCACCTCTTTATAGGAGGTCGTTTGGGTTGTCTGGTTAGTCATAAAGACGCACCTCCATTCAAAAAAACCTGTTTTTTCAAGCTATGAGGCAACAGGTTTTCCATATTCATAAAAAAGCAGCCGTATCGACAAACTGAAGCGGCAGTTGCCACAGAACATCATTCGATACGGCTGCTTGTATTTTGGGTTGATGATTCGCCATATTTGCCACGCGCCCCTGACGATGGGGACATAACAGGCCGCCCCTGGCAGGGCTGTCATAACTCCGCAGCGTCGTTTTTCTCGTGCGCCGCAGGGTTCTCCCCAAGTCTTTAGGGAGCCGTGAGGAAGTATCTTTAAGCCCCCGTACCATCATCGCACCCGGAGTGCCAATTCCGGGTTTTAAGGCTGGCGTAGATCGCTCGGATAGCTTGTCCTTCATCACCTCCTAAAAGCTATCGTCCTGGCGGCGCGCCTTTTCCGCTTCGGTACGGGTTATGTACCTGTTATGCCGTGTATTCTGTTGTCAAGCTGCAAAGAGGAACAAGGGAAGTTGTCCCTTCAATGTGTAGGCATTGGGAAAGGCCGTTTGTTAAGGGTTTTTCAAAAAATCTTTGATTTTATTTAGCCTTTGTGTGATGGCACTTCGGGAACAGTTCCAAAGCCTTGCAACATCGGCCTGCCGGTATCCGTCCCCGATGAGCAGGGTCAGCAGTTCCAGATCGTCCTCTGATAATTCGCAAAGCCGCTGATACAGCCGTTCATTCTCTATCGTGGACAGCCAGCCGAAGCGATGCTTGTCCACGTCGCCGGTATCCCAGTTGCAGGACAGCGATTCAAACTTCTGGAACAGGCAGGACTGTTCCAGCTCTTCCTCATACTGTTCGCTGGGAAGGCCCTGCACCCGGTTCAGATAGGCCCTCTGGCTGCAAAACCAGGTCCAGTCATATTCTTTCATGTCCGCGATCTGCTCGTCGCTCATACCGGCGGCACGGTATTCCTGTTCCAGTCGGCTCCATTCCATATCAAACTTTCTTTTTTCATATCCGTAGTGAAAACCCATTGTTTTCCTCCATTTCGATTCAAGCGTGGTTAACGGGTGAATCGAATGGAGGCGGGGAGCGGCAGCGG
>NZ_HF986164.1:0-6193 GCF_000431435.1 Veillonella sp. CAG:933 | reverse complement strand
AGGCGGGGAGCGGCAGCGGCATTGTCGAGGTTGGCTCGCTAAAAAACGACAAAGAAAAACGCCAGTATCATGGAATGAGATACTGGCGCAGCGAAATGAAATAGCATGATAGCACTGATATAAATATACCAATGATGCCGGTTTTGGTGTATAAGATGCCTGTTCTGAAGCCAGGCTTTTTTTCTTACATTACCGACGGGAGGGCAGGGAATAGACCTGCAAAAACAAAAAAGAAGAACCATAGTTACCTTTCCAACGATAACTATGGTTTGGGGCATATGAAATCACTCTGATAGGTTACCGTTTTTTTTTACCCATCAAAGTAAAGTCCAGATAATCAGTGCAATCGCTCTTTTTTTTAGGTACTAAGAGGTCATTCAAGTGTCTGCATCAGAATGATAGCATAGTATAGAGGTGAGCGATTATGCCGAAAAAAGATAAACTGGCCTTATTAGGCGAATATTTACGGAGCGTCAGAAATTCTGCCAATCTGACACAGGAACAGCTTTCTGATCTCAGCAATGTATCAATCAAGCATATTGCCGATATTGAAAAGGGGCTAAAAAATCCTTCTTTTGTTGTTTTGCAATCCCTCGCAAAAGCATTGGATCTATCCCTTGACAACCTGATCGGGGAAAATCTTAGTGTCGATGAACAGGGAATTAACCAGCTGAAATCCTATTATTTGTCATGTCCTCCTGAAATGCGTGGAACACTTCTGAACATGGTTTACACACTTACAAGAGAACTGACCGAATTGTCGAAAAATTCAAGATAAACAGAAAACCAGTGAGAGCTTATATTTCCCACTGGTTTTCTGTACTTTACATGGGAAAGACTCCGTGCCGCGCTCTGTTTCTTTCTCACGTTTGTCTCCCCACTTACATTCTAATTCCAGACTGCAAAATGCTGTCCATAAACGATAATGAGCAACGCCAGGACAAAAGAACTGCGTCACGAATTGGGACGATTGAGCGTTATTCAAATCGTGCAGACATATTATGGACAGATATACATGAGATTCTTGAAATGAATTCAATTCCTTCTAACTTCTAAATCACGCTGTGTTTACAAACAATCCCTCCGGTATAATTAAGATCAGATTGAGTCCAACGGCAAAATCAGTTTTTCAAAATATACCGTGATCGTCCACATACAGGCAACACAAGGTTATTGTCTGGGAAATCAAGGTAAGACTAGTACAGCAAATAATAAATTTCTGCTATATCCAAGCAGGATGATTGTCTGAGTGCAAGGCGGCTGAATAAGACGTAGCGGTGGCTACGCTGATTGAAGGCAATGCGGCAGCCGTACAAGAAAAACAGTTCCCTTTCCAGGCTCACTCTCTACTTGGACACTCCCTCCCTGAGCAGTAATAATTTGCTTCACAATGGCCATACCAAGTCCAGTTCCACCCACATGGGCGTCTGTGGAGGTGCCTCTATAATAACGGTCAAAGAGATGCTTCGTATCCTCCTCATCCATGCCGCTGCCATTGTCCGCAATCTGAATCTCTGCCATTTGTCCCTCGGCAAGCTGTACCGTGATTTTCGTACCGGGGGGATTATGAACAATGGAATTGACCAGCAAATTGGAAAAGGCCCGGTGCAAAAGCTTCCTGTTTCCCTGGATATAAATGGGAGAATCAGACACTTGGATCTCTAAATCGTCTTCTCTGGCCTTTGGCATACTGGCAGCCTCCGCCAAAATTCTCCGCATAAATTCTGCCAGCTCTATTTTTTCCATGCCCTGGAGGGCCATTGGAGACTGTTCCATTTGAAAAGCCAGCCCCAGATCGTTGATAAGCTCCTCCATGTATTTTGCTTTCTCTTTCATAATGCACAGGAATTCCTCTTTTTCCTCCTCCGTCCAGGGATGCTGTTTGGATAAAAGCATATCCGTGTATCCCGTAATATAGGACAACGGTGTCTTTAGGTCGTGGGTAACGCCAGCCGCCCACTCCTGCCTCTGCTTTTCAAATTCCTTTCGCCTCTTCTCCTCCTGCTGCAGCGTTTCTGTCAAGGCAGCAAGATTCCTATAAACCTCCCGATATAGGTGGTTTGCCGGATTGGAAAATCTTCTCTTGGGAAGGGCCTCATAATTCCCCTTGGCAAGTCGCTGAATCCGCAAAATAATATCCGCCATGGGCAAGGCAACGTAATAGCCGTAAAACAGACAGTACACAAAATACAGCGCTAGGGTCGAGACGGCAATCAGCGTATAATAGGTGGGTTCCTCCGGATTTTGCTTAAAAATATAGAGATAAAACACGGAGGGAACACTCATCAACAGGAACATCAGAATCTGATGCAAGATAAAGTTTAGGGTAAAACGAAGGATCATTTTTCCTTCCGAGAGAGTAACCTTCATACGCGCTCCTCCGGAGGGACAAATTTATAGCCGATTCCCCTTAAATTCACAATCAGCCTTGGGTGCTTGACATCCTTTTCGATTTTCTTTCGAAGACGCCCGATATGAATCCCCACGGTTTTTTCATCCCCCAGAGAATCATAGCCCCAGATTTGTTCATAGAGCTGATTGACTGTAAAGACCTGATTGGGATGATCCGCCAGGAACAGTAATAGTTCAAATTCCTTCGCCGGACAGGGAATCTCTTTTCCCTCTACCAGCAAAACTCCGGCCTTTCTATCAATAATTAACGGTCCAAAGCAGTACCGAGAATCTCTTTGCAAGGACTTTCCATACTGCTCCATGCGCCGAAACTGTACGTTAATCCGGGCGATCACTTCCAGGGGATTAAAGGGCTTCGTAATATAGTCGTCTCCGCCGATTCCAAGACCTGTGAGCTTATCAACATCACCGGTCCGAGCCGTCAGAAATAAAATCGGAGCTACCGTTATTTCTCTTATTTTTTTGCATAGGGCAAAGCCGTCGGTATCCGGCAGCATCACATCCAGCAAAATCAGGTCGTAAGGAACTTTTTTCACTTTTTCCAGAGCTTCTTTGCCGTTAAAGGCAGCGTCCATATGAGCATACCCTTCCTTGCGAAGCATGGTTTCCAACATTTTAACAATGCCAGCCTCGTCGTCCACAAGCAATATTTTCTGCAAGCGCATAGCGCCACCCCCTTTTTGTTTCTTTCTCCTTTGTATTTTACGGCAAAACCATCAGACTGTATACAGTGAAAATGCGGGTCCTTTTCAAAACATTCGCTTCCTTATGAGCGGGAAGAAGCATGAAAACTTTAGATGGATACATCCCGTTTCTGGAACACAATCATACTAACTACAAATAAAACGACCATATAAGCCGACAGAACAATGACAGAAAATCCCATAGTCATTTCAGGCCGGGGCTGTAAATGGTTGATGTAGAGGCTCATATCACTGTTTGCAAAGGGAAGATACTTTAGCCAGGCAAATTTGGAGGTAGCCTCAATCATCATATTTCCGCAAAGCATAAAGAAAAGGGAACCACCCACTGCCAAGGCACTGTTTCGTAAAATCGTTGAAATCCCAAAGGCAATGGTGGCATAGCTCATAATCGGGAAAATGCTCAGCCCATAAAATTTCACGGTCTCCCCAAGGATACTGCGCTCTACAATCTCTCCCTGATAATTAATAAATAAATCTGTGGCATGAAGGTCTCCAACTCCATACAGTAAGGTATCCGTCACGCCTGCGCAAAGAAGGGTAAGAAACAGGGCAAAAAAGCTAAAGAGAACAATGGAAAGAAATTTTGAAAACAAAATTTCTCTTCGGCTGTGGGGACGAATCAAAAGCAACTTCATGGTTCCGTCGGTAAATTCCCGGGAGACGATCTCTGCCCCAATGATCAGGGTTATGATAATGACCGTCTCCACCAGTCCGCTGGAACGAAGCAGAGCCGACAATCCGCTGGCAGCCGGAGGAGCAATATTGTTATCCAGCCGATACTGTGCAATGGCCAGTTTATTTTCCGCATCCGCTTTTAACTGTGGAGACAGTTCTACCAGATCTAATCTGTCCTGATTCTTTTTTACCGTCTGCTCAGCTTGTGTCCTCCAATCTGCCGTGGACTGCTCGACGCTGGCTGCCACAAAGGACGATCCGATTGCATAAACGCACATAACAAGCAATAATATTTTTGTGAGCCTGCGGCAAAAGATTTTCATCAGTTCATTTTTTATAAGTCCTATCATTGCTTTCCCTCCGTAACCTCCAGGAAGCGATCCTCCAAGGATTCCTGCTGTAATTGAACGCTGTACACAGAGATCCCCCCATCCAGCAGATACTTATTCATCTTGGGTATTTCTTCCTTTTCTGCGGCGATGAATATCCTTCCGGTCTCCGGATCCGAAGAAAGGATTTTTTTCTTCAAATCCGACAATAAAATTTTGGCCCGGCCCATCTGCGACGGCTCGATCAGAATGCAGACAGAAGTTCCGCCGCCTCCCACAAAGTCCTCGATATTTTGAACGGTCACCAGTCTCCCATGTTTTAAAACTCCTACCCGGTCGCACATCAGCTGCATTTCCGAAAGCAAATGGCTGGATACCAAAACGGCGACCCCTTCCTCATGGGCCAGATGCTTCAATTCCTTTCGCAGCTCATGGATGCCCTCCGGGTCAAGGCCGTTGGTTGGCTCGTCCAAAATCACCAGGGGCGGCCTGTGCAGAAGGGCCTGGGCCAGCCCCAGCCTTTGCCGCATACCCAGGGAATAGGTCCGCACCTCTTCCTTAAGATGCTGCTCCATTCCCACCAATCTCGCGGTTTCATAAATGCGGGATTTACGAATGCCGGGCACCATGCGAGCATAATGCTTCAGATTCTGATACCCCGTCATATATTTGTAGAGATCGGGATTTTCCACAATAGCGCCTACGCTGCGAATGGCCTGTTTGAAATTTTTCGTGATGCTTTTTCCATTGATGAAGATGTCCCCTTTGCTGATCTTGATAAGTCCTACCATCATGCGGATGGTGGTGGTTTTTCCGGCCCCGTTTGGCCCGAGAAAGCCAAACACTTCTCCTGCATTGATCTGAAAGGATACATCCTCCACAATATTTTTGTTATGCCGAACTGTTTTCGTCACATGACGAAGCTCCACAACCGTTTTATGATTCATAACCTTCTCCTTTCCTTCTGTCTTCTTTCAAGCATCCTTATCTTACAGGGCAAAAGCAAACAGAAGGCAAACAGAAGGCAAATTCTAAGGAAACTTTTTAGGCAAAAAATCACTTCAACCAGTTCTGATTCTTCCTCTACAAGCAAAATGGTCGGCGTTGGAAAACGTGCAAGTACAGCGCAGGAAGTAACTCCTCCCACATCGGAAAAGACCTTATCATAGCCTGGAAAGGTCTGATCCAAAAGGGCTGTTAATCGGTTTTTATAACTCGAAACGTCGTTCAACAATTCCGCTCGATGTCTGCAGAGCTGGCGTAGCGCACGCGTTGCCGTTTGAGGAATTTGGGAAGGACGCAATGTCTTCGTTCGATACATCATTGCCAGTTTGAAGGCATCCACACGATCGGTCTTCCTCTTTCTGATAGAGAAGTCCTTCATCGAATTGCTTTGAAGTGGATTCACCACGATCACGTCATATCCATGCTCTGAGAAAAATTGAAAGAGGATCAAATGGTAGTGTGAGGTGGACTCCATCACAATAACAGGCTTACTGAAAAAAAGCCGCTCAGCCTTTTGGAGTAGGGCATTCGCTCGATTTATCGATGTTTCGTCGTGATAAATCTTTTCCTGCGCAAAGATTTTGTTGTCTGGCGACAAAATGCACATATCACTGAATCGTTTGCTGACATCAATTCCAGCTACCGGACAATAACTCATATACACCTCTCCTTTCAGGGCAGTTTCGCTTCTTCGCAAAAGTAACAGGCGCGTTGTTGACACGGGTAACGGTTGTGCCGACCCAACCAATCAAAACATTGAATCTTTTACGAAGCGAACGGACGGTCTACGCTGTTAGTAATTCCTGAATGGAAACCAAGCAAGCAGTTTTGCCACTTTCAGCCCCAGTTAGTATTTCAATATTACTATGTTTTGGAAATCGGCACAACCATATAACCGTCTGTGATGAAACTATTTTTGTTTCATCGATGACATTGTACCGGCCGGCAAGCAATGCCTGTGTTAATACACACAGGCTCGCAGGGAAGAAAATCCCTCCGTGATTTTCCTCTCCGCTTGCTTGCCCGGGGCAGCGCCCCCAAGCCCCTTTGAACACAGAATTTCATTCT
>NZ_HF986163.1:0-1375 GCF_000431435.1 Veillonella sp. CAG:933 | reverse complement strand
AATAAACTTCTTTTTGATATCTTTCCTGAGTAAAGTATGATCATGGTAAAATACATAACCAATAAAATCTATACCTCTTGCTTCTACAGGAAATATCTGCCAATTACGTTTTACTTTTAGTTTCAAGTTATCAGCTAGATATTTTTCAATCTCTTGTAAGCAATATCTTAAGTAATCTTTATCTGGGTGTAATATAACAATATCATCACAATGCCTGTAATAATATTTTATTTTTAATACTTGTTTAATCCACCTATCGAACCAAGTCAAATTCAAATTTGCTGCAAATTGAGATATGTAATTTCCAATCGGTAAACCTTTTGGTGTAGAATAAACTACATGATGTAATAATCTTAATAGTTTCTTATCCTTAAATATCTTTTCAAATTGTGAGTATAACACATCTTGATCTATAGAAGGAAAGAACTTTTTAATATCTAATTTTAAACAATATTTTGTGCCTTCTTTATCAGCTTTTAAATCTCTTTTCAATCTCTTTACTCCATAATGAATACCTCTTCCTTTTAAACAGTTAAAGGTATCTGCAGTAAATCTATTAACAAGGTAAGGTTCTATAACATTCATTATAGCATGATGGACTATTCTGTCTGGATAATACGGTAGCCTATATATCTCTCTTTCTTTATTACCACGATCGGCGATGATTGTGTATACGCAATATTCCGAAGTACGATACGTATCTTCTATTAATGCCTTTTGTAACCGGACCAGATTTTCATATGGATTCCTGTCAAATTTCTTAACGCCGTATCTTTTAGTTTTACCTAGCCTAGCCTTCTTTTCAGCCCGGACCAGATTTTCATATGATATTATCCTGTTAAATAAATTGCCTATTCTTTTCATAAGCTATTTTGGTGGTAAGACCCGTTCGCACAATACTACTAAGGTCTCTTCAAAGCACCTGTTATCTTTTACCTAGAGGTAAGGCTGATCTAAGTTCAACAAACATTTTTGTAGTTATCTGAAAGTATCTGTTAGTTCCAAAATTTCACTGATATTCGTCTATGAATTCGAGGATGCATTATTAGCATTAGCTATGAAGACTCTGCATTGAGAACCATTATCTGAATTACCTGACTGTTTTTTCAAGTATGAAATAATGTGACAGCAGTCTTACTATAAAGTCATCTCATAGTAATTCTTTTAGATCCCGCCCTTGTTATTAATATTTAATTATCTATATTACTCAGGACTATGCCTGCATTTTCTTAAATGTATCTGAATCAACTACAACGATCTTACCATAAAAGGCTAATCTTGCACCGAAACCCGCCCACGAATACGAGGACGCATCATGAGCAGCAGCCCCGAAGACCCCGCACCGAGAACCACCATCCGAATAACCCGACCGTAG
>NZ_HF986162.1:0-33646 GCF_000431435.1 Veillonella sp. CAG:933 | reverse complement strand
TGTTTCCATGGCAAAAAATAAAAATTAAGGTTATAATCATTTCCCACTTCTTACAATGAAAAATGACTACCATCTTTGAATGAATATATGATTTCTATAATCTGCTCCGATATATAAGTAAATCCATTTTCACCTTTTACTGCTTTTTGAAGAAATCTGTCACTAAGCTCGTCTTTATACTGTAAATATTTATCTTCACCAATATCGTCTATCATCTGACCTTCTATATCATTCCATGCCTGAAAAGAAATAGGCCGTCCATATCGCGTATACTGAACATTTGCTGATATGCCCATATTCCAAAGCATCATGGGCATAAACATATAATCACTATTTATTTTATACTCTATACGTAATTCATCAAAAATTTCATGCAAATAGGGTTTATATACTGTACGAATTATAAAAAAACCTTGCTTGCCGTATTCTGAAATTTTCTTCAATGCCGTCTCCATATAACGAACTCGATATAAAGAGTTAACCGACACAACAAAATCTGCATCATAAGGTTCTTCAAATTCTTCCCATTTACTATGATGCATTCGTATATTTTCTATATTTTCATATTCAATATTTTTTAGTAATTCATTTAGCATGGCCGGCGAAAAATCCACAGCTAATATTTCCTTACTGTATTTAGAAAAAGGTATGGTAAAATTTCCAACTCCACACCCGACTTCAAGCAACCTTTTATTATTACCAATTTTTTGATGAAGCCATTCACCTAAACCCGGTACATCTCGATATAGATTAAATTTTTCTGAATATCTCGGTGCTAAATCTTTCCAAAACTTTAACTCCACACAATCGTTATATTTACGGTCTAAAAGATTATAATCAAGCCATTCCTGTTCTTTTTCCCACAATTCATTTAAATTGATATTTCTTAATTTTCTCAATTTATCAACTCTTCTCATATAGTTTAAATAATAAAATCATCTTATATTTAGCGTTAATATATTGCAATCTATAAAAAATAATCATATATATTCATTCAGTTTTTATAGATTAAACTTTTCAAATTTCATAAATATTCTATGAAGAAATTATACTTAAAAAATCTTGAAATGGTCAATAAAATATGAATTATTATCATAACTAAGCTTTATTTCTTGAATCATCAAGCTAGCGAGAATAAAAAAATGCAATAAATTCTGACTAATATCAAAATTCATTGCATTTTCTAGTTAAAATTAATATGGACTTAATAAACTAAACTCTATTAACGTAGGATTTAATTTCCTATCTAAAATGTCCCTACACGTTTTCACCACATCAGCCAATAATTTATACGAATAGGCTTGTACGCTTTGGTCGTAAATTAAGCTCTGAGCCATAATCTCTTCAAACGTTACCCGTTTTTGTAAATCCTGCAACTGTTTAGCCGCGGAAGCCGGACTGCCAATCAACGAAACGGACGTCATCTGTCTAACTACGGCCTGCTCACGGAACGCGATGTCCTCTGCTTTAAAAGGAATAGGGCCAAAATGCGGTGCTCGTTTAGCTGCCACATAATTATCCCAAAGTTCAGCTTCTGTTTCCACCGGCGGCTGCAAACCTTGATTATTACCGGTAACAATATCAATAAAACGTTGTGTCTGAGTCGTTGCTAAATGTTTAGCTTCTTCATCAGTATCAGCCAAGACGACATTCATACCCAAGATAACATATGGTTTTGACAACACTTTAGACGGTTTAAAACGTTCCCGATAAATCTCTACCGCTTCTTCCATCATGGCCGGTGCAAAATGAGAGGCAAAGGAATATGGCAAACCTAATTCGGACGCCAAGTACGCACTGTCAGTGCTGGAACCTAGAATATAAAACGGTACCTGAAGACCGGCAGCCGGATAGGCATGAACATTATTAGTATCATCGAAATAGCCTTTTAACTCACGCAATTCTTCGGCAAAATCGGTATAGAGATTATTAGTGCGTCGAAGAGCCCGTGCTGTTACCTGGTCCGTACCGGGAGCTCGCCCCAAGCCCAAATCTAAACGATTCGGATAGAGCGTTTCTATCGTGCCATATTGCTCTGCCACCAAGTACGGGCTCTGGTTCGGCAACATTACCCCACCGGAACCGACACGAATCGTTTTAGTATTAGCCAAGGTATGTTGAATCAGAAGTTGAGTCGCACTACTTCCCAAGGATTTCATATTATGATGCTCGGCAATCCAGTAGCGTTCATAGCCGTAGCTTTCTACGGCTTGAGCCAAGTCAATCATGTCTTTATAGGCGTCAAGATAAGTCTGACCAGCTCTTAGGGGTACCAAATTTAACATGGATACCTTTAAGCCTGTTTGCACTGTCTTAACATCTTGCTTATTGTCTTCCTTCATATATATCTCCTTATACACTATTATGTTCCTGGCATAACTGCTTTATCGTATTGAGCTAATTACACCGTAGCTTCTATTAAATCTACATTTCGTGATATGAGTATATATCCTAGAGTTATTATATGATTTATCTTATTCGATGCCAACAATATATTTAAATATTTCTATGAAGTTAATTATTATAACTCAATAATCCTCCATCGGCGCGGACTCATTTATCCGTTACATAAGATTAGACAACGACCTCATAATAAGATCTACATCCTGGTTTTCCAGCTCTTGGATAATATGAAGATATGTCTTCTGTGTCGTAGTCATACTGGCATGGCCAAGTCGCCTGGCCACACTGGCAATAGAAACTCCGGCAAATAGTAAAATCGATGCATGCGTATGACGCAGGCCATGAACCGAAATTACAGGGATATCAAGTTTCCTGCAGCACCGCTCCAGCATATCATTCACAGTCGAGTTATATATCTTTTCCTTTTTAATGAAAATCGGTTTATCCTGCGGCAAATCTTTAACAAGAAAAGCAAATTGCATAATAACCTGCCAGTCTATTTGAATTTTACGGACTGACGACTTATTCTTTGTCGGTGAAAACCCACCGCCATTTTTGTAATCCCATGTTTTACTCACAGAAAGCGTCTGATGAGCGAAGTCAAAATCTGCCGGCGTAATGGCCAATGCTTCTGAAAAACGCATGCCTGTCTTAGCTACCAACAGAATGAACCAATCCCAATTCACTTCATCACCTAAATTCAGGCTTTTCAGCAATGTATGAAGCTCAAACTGATTCAAGTATTTTGTTTTCTTCGGGGCTTGTGCCTTCCCTTTAATAATAACCTTACGGGTCGGATCGCGCGGAATCAGGCCTTCATCAACCGCATCAAGAATGGCTCCTTTCAACTGATGATGGAAGTCCATCGTCGTCTGCCGCTCATGCTCCTTAGCATACTCATTAATGATTTGCTGATACGAAACCCGCGTTACATCACAAAGTCTCAATCCCGGAGCCAGTCGTTCCAGCCAAGCAAGGCTCATATGATACTTCGAAAGTGTCACATTGCGAATAGCGCCTTCCTTATACACCGAAACCCAGTTACGATAATAGTCCGTTAAATAATCCGTAGCTTTATTTACAATCGACATAAGTGCCTCCTTCCTACGCCGATGAAGGATTGGAGGCACTCGCTTGGCTCATCTTTAATTGTCTTTTTAGTTTCGTCCGCATTATCACTACAGATTTACTTACATGTGTTGTGATAGTTCTTACTTGCTTCGTTCTTCTGTTCCTCTTCGTCCGGATCCTGAATGTCAAAACCGCCTTCCAAAACAAATTTTGTGAGCAACTCATCTACCCGATTATTCACGCGGAATGGTGGTAACTTCTTCTTATCCACTTTTGTAAAATATTCTTGCGCTTTTTCTCTGACTACCGTTGCTTTTAAGGCGTCAAAACGACCATATTCATTCAAGTTATCCTTCGTTACATGAGCGTCCATCAAATTTGTCAAAAGGACTTCATCAACACCAAGATAGGTGGAAATCTTTTTGTTTTGCTGGTTTTTAGCTCGTTCTATATATTCGAAAATATAGTCCCTAAATGTCTTACCATCGACAATTTTTACATCACCGGTCTGCACATCATGGAGAAAAATATTCGCATATTTTTGCTCTTCCTGTGTTAAAAAGGCAAAGGATTTATGAAGGTCAGTCAACGTTTCCTCAACCGTAGCCGGATCGGCATCAGGGTCTAATAATTGTTTGCGCCATTTTTCAAAACGAGAATTCATGTAGTCGTTGTCAATAACACCCGTGTTCTGTTCAGTAAGATATGGGTCAATCGGGAATGTAATTTCACCACCATCATCAGGAGGATTTCCCCCTGGGCCCGCTCCTCCTGTTCTCAATTCTTTATAACGCTGATTCAAAATCAGATAGTCATCTTCCGTCGGCAACAGCTGAATCATTTCTTCTTCGCTCGTATCTTCCACATCAATTAAAGAAGAATATTCCCTTTTATTCCACGTAAACCCTTGAATCCTAGCGGCCTGAAGATAAGTGGAGAACTCACGGAACAATTTAGCAAACTTAGCTTTAGACGGTGTATCTTCCGGCAATGTATCCATATCCGGCACGCCGGCGCTTTTAAAAATAGTCTTCATTTCAGCAAACGTGGCATTCATATGACGCACATTATCCGGTAAATGGTCGGCAAATAAGCCTTGCGGACGGTCGCCGGAATAAAGCTGTACAGCTTCTTCAATATTGCGTTTCATCGTATGCGGCATGCGATAATACCGAATCGAACCAAACGGCTTTTCATTAATATTGAAAAGTCGGTTAGTTCTCGAAAAAGCCTGAATTAAATTCTGATATACCAGCATTTTGTCCAAATATAAAACATTGATCCACTTTGAGTCAAAGCCGGTAAGCATCTGATTCACAACAATCAAAAGGTCCAATTGTTTTTCAGGCTTTACCCATTTATATGGCGTTTTGTGCGCCAATCGAGCCGACACATCTTTTTTAAACTTGGCATAACCGCCGATGTCAAAGTTTTGCTCGAAAATAGCATTATAATCCTCAAGCATAGCCTTGAGACCGTCTTCCTTTTCTAAAGCATAGCCACCTTTATTATCAATAGTTGGGTCAAAAAGGCCGGTTACCTTTAACTGCGGATAGCGTTTTCTAAACTTAAGATAATAACGAACGGCTTCCGGAATGCTACTGGTGGCAAAAATCCCGTGGAATTGATGATTACGCGAAAGTGTACGCCAGTTTTCAGCAATATCGTCGACTACGGCCCACTGGTACTCATCCGTTTGCCAAGCTTCTTGCTCTACATAATCTTCAATCCCTCGTACGTAAGAACCGTCCTCTTCACGTTTACCCGCCATAGGAACCTGCGCCGACGACATAAAGCGATAATATGTTTTGCTCATCGTCGGATCTTCTAACGCCTCTTCAATCGAATAAGCCCCCGATTCCTGTAAAGCAACTTTTTCACGCAAATCTTTATCCTTATACACCATTACCATGGTCGGGTCAAAACCAAGCACGTTCTTGTCGCGAATGCCGTCAGCAATGCTGTAACGATGAAGTTCATCACCAAAAATATCCGCTGTGGTAGTCATGGCTTGTTCGTTTTCATTAAAAACCGGCGTTCCCGTAAAACCAAAGAAAAGTGCATTCGGGAAGGTAGCCTTAATCGTGGCCAACATCTCACCAAACGTCGAACGATGACATTCGTCAATAATAAACACGAGCCGCTTAGACTTCATTAACTCAAGATCTTTGGACCGCATTTTGCTGGCTGCATCTTCCTTAATATTACTCATCTTTTGAATCGACGACACAATCAAGGTGTCCTTCGGATCTATGCTTTTCAACTTACTGATCAAGGTAATCGTATCTTCCGTTTCCTGCACATCATCCACATTATCCGCAAACGCCCGATATTCCTTGAGCGACTGCGTGCCAAGCTCGATTCTATCCATAAGGAATATAACCTTATCCGCATCCTTTGAATTGGCAATAAGCTGCGCCGATTTAAAGGACGTCATGGTCTTACCGGAACCCGTGGTATGCCAAATATAGCCCCCACGCTGATTTCCTTCGTGCCAATCATTTTTGGACACGCGGTCAGAAATCTTGTTGGACGCATAATACTGATAACTGCGCATTACTTTTAAAACACCGTCAGAATCGTCGGCAACCGTGTAAAAACCAACCAATTGATGTGCCATTGGAATGGATAATAGGCGTTCCGCCACAACCTTCCAATCATTCACCGGGTCATTATTTAGGTCAGCCCAGTGGAAGTAAAAATCCGGATTGAACTTGCCATCAGGCCCCGGATTGGCAAAGTACAAGGCCTCCTTAGGATTCATAGCTACAAAGATTTGCACCAATGAAAAGATTCCTGAAAAAAGCCCTTCATGTGCGTATTTTTCAATCTGATTAGCCGCTTCAATTACAGGCACACTGGATTTCTTGAGCTCAATGTGAAACACCGGCATACCGTTGATGAGGAGCATCAAATCGCCGCGTCTATCCTGCAACACCTTTTCACGACGGACAAAACGAGGTTGCTGCACAATCTGATAACGACTTTGCCCGGCCGCAATTTCCATGCGGTCATAAATCTTCAAACTTACTTCCTTACCGTAATGCAATGTATCGTCAGGATTTTTCCGCGTTATGGACACAGTTTTCCCATTAATAAAACCATCTAACTTCAAAGGAGTGCGAAGACGACGGATTTGTTCCAACAAATCTTCCATTTCTTCTTGAATCAGAGGATAATCTCCCAGACGATCAATATCTCTGTTATTTTCAAAAAGGATATTTGCCCAGTTTTGAAGCAAATCTTGTTCCGTCGGATTCTTGAGAACGTCCTTTTCCCAACCATAACGCTGCAATGCAGTTATTAAAGCCGCTTCAAAATCTGATTCTTTGTTAAAATCATCCATAACTTTACTCCTTTTTCTATTAATTTCCATGAATTTTGCTGTCGTTGATGAAAGGTAATGAGGGTATCAAAGTTAGAAAAAAAGTTTCCCATACAATACTGTTCTTTCATAGATGGAATATCTGCTATCATTCCTTTCAAGTCAGCAAAAGATGGAATATTTTTCATTGCAGATCCATTACTCATTTTTGCAGAAAACTCATCAATCTTATTGCTAAATATAATTTTATATAAATCTTTTGTAATAAATCCTTCATTCACTCTAATCCGCATGAGTGCCTGATTTATAATGCCTGGCTTTGATTTATGCGGTAATTCATATATCTCGCCAATTGTACCCGCACATGAAACAATAATATCGCCCGCATGTGTCTCAAAATTTGATAACTTCTGAGCATATTCTCTTGTTATAAAATATCTTGCAAATCGCCAGTCTTTATTAATAGCATTTTGTTGTTCATAAACTTTAACAGTATCAATTCCTTCCGGAACAAAAATCTCTTTTTTTAACGCACTACCAAACGGACCTTTTTTATAATCAGCCATTTCCCCCAACTTACGCTGTTCCCAATCATCACTGAAGCCTTTGAACCTAATCCTCGGGGTTTTTCTTTTTTCCATCTCATTAACCCCCTATCAACTTCTGCAATTCACGGATGCCGGCCATATCAGCTTCTGAGCCGGTAAGTTCAGAAAGCATAGCAGACAATTCTTTTTCAGTCTTTCTGATTTCTTCCTCAATATCGCTCATTGTTTCAGCATATTTTTTAGACAAAGTTTCAATACGATTCGTAAAGTCATTGAGCATGGCATCAGCAAGAGCTAATGTGCCATCTACAATCGGTTTTGCCCATTTTTCATGGAGAAGTTCGCGTACCGCCGCATCAGAAAGAGATTCAATAGTCTCTTTAGTCAAAAGATGCAAATCGGTTTCTTCCGTTTTAATCTGATTTTTTAATTTCTTCTCTTTATCGTTAAGACTTTGCGCGCTTTTAAGGGTCTTAATTAGTTCCTTATTGTCAGCTTCGTCCTTCTTAAGTTCAGCTATTACGCTCTTAATATTTTTTACCACAAAGGCATCATTAGCATCATTAAGAGCCTCGGAAATGGTTTCCTTATCATCTTCACTCAAAGACTCGAGCAATTCCTCATAGGAACCCGGAATTTCAGAAAGTTCATTACTCTTCTGCGTCAAAGAATCCAATTGTTCGGCAAGGCAAACGCGCTGCACCAAATCAAAGTCAAGGATATGACCTTTCCAGCCATCCTGCACTTCCGCATCTTTGCCGTTCTTTTTCTTAATTACCATGTTAGGGTCAACGGTACGAACAGCCTCCATGCCTTCCGCCTGAATCAATTCCAAATCACCGGCGATGGCTCCATATTGTTCTTCAAAAATCTCATAGGCCTGATATGGATCTAAGAGTGGAATCCCGGTAAAGCGTTTGAAAAGTTCAGTTGCCAAGGATTCTTCTTTTCTAGGAATAGAAAGACTCATAGCATCGTCAATCAGTTCACGGTCTAAGCTTTCGCCTAAATCGGCAAAACGGTTGCGGAATTGTGCCAAGAAATTCTGCACATCTTTATTATCCAGGATAGTCTTTTTAATATCCTCAGTACTTACAGACACATACTCATCACCAGTAGTAAAAAGCTCTTCTTTTAACGATGGGAATACATTCCAATAAGCGTCAAAATCAGCTAATTCAGCTACCGGAATGCCACCAAACATAGTCGCATAAATATCATAAGATTCGGCTTTTTCAGAAGAATCCACATAGCGCGGAATGTTCAAGTTATAGTCATTGTTGCGGATTTCTTCGCGAGTAACGACACGAGAATATTTATCCTGAGTCAAACGGCCTTTCACCGTGTCTACAATACGGCGAATATCTGATGCTCGAAGTTTGTTATTTTTACCTTCTTTGGCAAAACCTTTAGACGCATCAATGATGAGCACATCGTCGTTTTCACGTTTTTGACGAAGCACCATAATGATGGTCGGAATGCCCGTGCCGAAGAAAATATTTGCCGGCAAGCCGATAATCGCATCAATATTATTCTGCTCAATGAGGTTTTTACGAATCTGACCTTTTTCACCACCGCGGAACAATACCCCATGTGGCAAAACAATAGTCATAATGCCGCCAGGTTTCAAGTGGTATAAATCATGTAATAAAAACGCATAGTCTGCTTTAGATTTAGGGGCTAGACCATAGCGAGAATAACGCGGATCACTTTCTTTACCGGCCGGTTCCCAACGTTGTGAATACGGTGGATTGGAAACAACCGCATCCACATAGAGCGGCTCATACGTACCGACCGGATCCGCTTCATCAAAATACGGCCAATCTTCTTCCAACGTATCCCCGTTGCGCGTCAAAATATTATCCGGCAAAATCCCACGCATAACCAGATTCATACGGGTCAAGTTATAGGTATTGGACTTCAATTCTTGCGCATAGTAACGAATACTATTTTCGTTTTCCATGTATTTAGCGGTAGTCTGGCCGATATTTATAAGCAAGCTCCCCGAACCACTGGTTGGGTCTCAAAGGTGTCTGTATTTGATACAATCGAACGATAGCAGGGATTTTGAACACCCCCGTGTTCACTTCAATCGGTGTTGTACTGATTGGCTATCTTCTTGAGCAGAAGTGCTTTTTCCATGAACCAGTCAAAGTAGTTTTTATATTCTTTTCTATCAAACGCCGCATCAAGCTCCTTGGTCAAAAGCATACGTCCATCTTTTTCACCTTCTGACCACTCAATGGAAGCGCCTAATTCCTTTTCTATCGTATCTTGATTATCTTTCAGCTGCCTATACCAATCCTTCCCCTTGGCAACATACAAGCCCGCTGTCGCCCGATGGCGGGATGTGTTGATTGTAAATTCTACCACCACAGACGATACGCCGGTACTCAGGTTGTACCAATTGGTCGCGAAAGCCTTTCTGCATGAGAAGCTCTTGCTGAACTTACTGTCTTTATCGAAGGCATAGTCACAGAACTGCTGCCAGAAGTTCAATTGGAATTTCCGCAGCGGCGTCAGGGTTTCTGCAGCTTTCACCGTTTTTGCCCATTCGTTGGGACGTTCTACAACATTAAACCGTGGTGCTGGCAGCGAATCCCCAATGCGCCAGAGTTCAATTTCAATCAGGAAAAAACCAATATTTTCATCCGTATGCTGATTCAGCCATCCGATAGCCTGTTTATGCTCATCACGAGCCCTTTTGACAATCCAGACTATAATTTCAGCGTCTTTCCCTGCCGCATACGTAATGATTTTTCCCAAATGATCATGGTCGGTATCTTCCAGCTGATTCTCGATGATAATCCCACGGGAACTCCCGCTTTCGCGGGCGTAGATGTCTACACTGAAACTTCCTACTGGAGATTCCGTTTCCTCAAGCTCTAGGTCAATTTCAATGGCATCACTCAGCTGTTCCAGATTTTCTTTTTGGGCAAGCCATTTTGAAAAATCCTGTTCCTCATGCGGCCAGATAGACCGCAAGTCATCAATCCGTTTCATGCACCCTAGTTTTTCCATATATGTCACTTCACTTCCCGATGCTTTAGAAATGCTTCTCCTCTGCCGCCTTGAAATTATAGACTGGTTTCATCACGTCGATAACGTCCACGGTGTCACCGATGACATCCAAGATATCGTCAAGGGATTTGTAGGCCATAGGAGCCTCGTCAATGGTACCTTCGTTTACCGATGTTGTATATACGCCTGCCATCTCCTGCTGGTATTCCTTGAGGGAAAGCTCTTTGATTGCCTGGGTACGGGACATGATGCGGCCTGCGCCGTGCGGGGCAGAGTAATTCCACTCGGCATTGCCTTTGCCGAGTGCCAGGATGCTTCCGTCACGCATGTTGATGGGAATGAGAACCTTTTCACCCTTATGTGCGGCGATGGCTCCTTTTCTGAGAATCATCTCATCGACATCGATGTAGTTGTGAATGGTATGAAACGCTTCGCCGGGCTGAAGGCCGGCTCTTTCCAGCAGTTTTTTGGCAATCTGCTCCCGGTTCAGTCTAGCAAACTGCTGGCAAAGAGCCACATCATGCAGATACTGCCTCAGGTATTTTCCGGAGACAAAGCAAAGATCTTCCGGCAGCTTTTCTCTGCGTTGTTCTGACTTCGCCTGCTGGATGGCCTTCTGGATTTCTTTTTGCCGTCCTGCTGCCTTGTATTCTGCTATGATATGCTGGAGCCGTTCTTCCAGTGTTTCATCATGGGCATTCAGCTCAACGGCCATGCGCTGATAAATCTCCGCCACCTGTTTTCCCAGGTTCCGGCTTCCTGTATGGATGACGAGATAATGTCGACCATCATGGGTTTTATCGACCTCGATGAAATGATTCCCGCCTCCCAGGGTACCGATACTGCAGGCAATCCAAGACAGTTTTTTCAGCTTGTCATAACAATAGAGCCGCTGCAAATTGAAGTCAGCCTGTTTCTCAGGCCAGACATTCATCCCGGAAGGTACGATGTGAGCCGCTTCATCGAGTCTGGCAAAATCAATCGGCTGCTTGTCAAGAGCAATCGTATACATGCCACAGCCGATGTCCACGCCGACGATGTTCGGTACTGCCTTGTCTGTGATTGTCATCGTCGTACCAATCGTACAGCCTTTCCCGGCATGGACGTCCGGCATAATCCGCACCCGGCTCCCCTTCGTCAGCTCATAGCTGCACATGCGGCGGATTTGTTCCCTCGCTTTCTCATCGATACTCTTGGCATACGATATTGCCGTTGTAACTGTTCCTTCAATCCGTTCCATTGTCGCTTCACCTGCCGTCCCTGAGTTCCATATTTTTCTACTATTATACAACAGTTTACAGCTTTTAAGCCGCTTGCTCATCGCCCCAAGCCAATGCTTGCAAAGCCTTGAGCAATGTGCTTGAATTTATGCTACTTTGGGCTTTGGACACCAAAGTGGCGAAAAATACTTCCTTGTGGATCTGCTGGCTTAGCGCGTGCCGCAGCTCTTGCGGGCTCTTGTCCCGGTAGGTGTTCAGCCGCTCGTCCTCATACGGCAGGATCTTCATGAGAGCGTGCCCGGAATTCGTTAGGTTCAGCAGATGCTCAATCGCAGTCTTTGTGCGAACTTTGTAGCTGCCGAGCTCCCAGAACATCTTCTGCTCGTAGTAGTTCGTCTCAATGCCCCAGCGGAGCTTGTAGAGCTTGAGCGGGTAAATCGCCATATGCTTGGAGCTGGTGTTGCGGAGCCCTTTGTTCTCCTGCCAAGCAATGCTCATGTGCAGCGCCATCGGATCTATGGTGCTGAAAAAGAGACGGTACGAGCCACTCTTGCTCAGCGTCACATAGGCATGGACGGTATGGTCGCCAAAGATGCGCGTTTTCACCAGACGGTGAGCAACAAAATAGTTGTCCATCCGGCAAAGGTAATTCGTGAGATCATTGGCAATCTCGTCCAGCATCAAGCGTTTACCGTACTTTGGTGGACGGCCGCGACGGCCTGCCGTCGAATCCGGCAACTCGAACATGGCCGTATCGTGGCGTGCATTGCAGGTCACATTGAGATTCGGATAGCTGAGAGCATGTGCGAGCAACTCGCGCTTGGCGTACCAGCTATCGAAGAGCAGGATGACCTGGCGTTTTTCAAGGATTGGCATGACTTCATCGAGAAGCTGGCAGGCAAGTGTCAGCTTCGAGGCTTCGCCGTTGCTCANNNNTCGAGGCTTCGCCGTTGCTCATGACGTAGCCAATCGGCACCGCGATATAACGGATCTGCTGCTTGCCTGCGGTCTCATGGAGGACCGGCACGCTCATCGTCAGGCTGACGAAGGCATGCCCATTGAAATAGGACTTGCCATCGTGTTTGGCGTGGTCGTACAGGATGCCTACACCGTCGAAGTGCTTGCCCCACTTGGCAATGGACGTGTCGTCCACGCTGAGCAGGATAGGCTCCTGCCGCAGTGCCTCTGGCACTATGGCAAGCGCCTGCAGCGCCAAGGCCTGGCGAATGGATGCATCCGTGACGAGGCCGTTGCCAAGGGCGCGGTAATAGCTGTTGAGCGATGCGTCCGTCTGCTTCGATAGGAACTGCCGGAACAGGCAGCGCACCGACGGCGCCGACTCCAGAGCCAGTTGAGCAATGAGTAACCACGCCAGCAGATGGCGCGTCCGTCTCGTCGCAGATGGGAACAAGGAAGAAAAAGTCGTCAGGAGTCTGTTAACTGTCGGCTGACTGGTGTATAATTGAGACATCACGTAGCACCTCTCGTGTTTGGTTTGTGGTGAATCTTGAAGTGGTAAACTAAAATTGGACACGGAGGGGGTAATTTTTGGACATACGGTGTATACTGTACGGATAGTACGAAATTAATTATCGGACAGAAATTCTCCCTCACAGGACAGGAGGTTTGCCGTGAAGTACACAAAAGAACAGAGATTGGACATTGGCCGCCGCATTTACGACGGCGAAATCAGCCGGTATGAAGCTGCAGAGGAATACGTTATCAATGAGCAGACGGCACGGAATTACATGAGAATGTACCGGGATGCCAACCAGTTGCCGCCCAAGCAGGGACGAAGAAGCATCTGTGCGCCCTCGTTCAAGAAAGCTCCGGCAGAGCTGGATGAACTGAAGGCGATGACAAAGGAAGAACTTATCCAGGAACTAATCAAGGCCAAGATAACCGAGGCACGGCTAAAAAAAGGCTACGAGGTGAAGGGGGATGGTACTGTAATTCTGTACGGCAACAAGATTATCAAGTAATCATGGAACTATCCGGAGAAATTCCGGTGAAGCTTCTTTGCAAGACAATGGGCATCCAGAGGAGCAGTTTCTACGCTTGGAAAAAACATCTTTCTCAGCCGTCGGGCAAAGAAAAGCGCCTTTTGAGCAACGTCCTGCTGTTCCAGGAGTACCATTGGAAGTATCCATCGCACGGCTATCGCTGGCTGAACGCCAAGATACGGTTGGACAAAGAGATTGTCCTGTCCGATCCCTATGCCCACAAATGCTGTAGGATTGCGGGAATCAAGAGCAAATCCAAGCACTACAGGTACAAGAAGGCTGGCGATCCAGCGCGGATATTTCCCAACCTGCTCATGTCTGAAATGCAGATCGATGGGCCAATGCAGTGCATCGTGAGTGATATGACCGCTTTTTATGTGAAAGGCATCTACCATGAACTGACTCTTTATATGGATCTATGGAACAATGAGATTGTCAGTCATTCCCTCTCTGCAAAACGCGGTGATCGCATGACTTACATCAGCGGACTGGAAAATCTGATTGAGTGGCAAAAACGGCATCCGGAGCACCAAATGGTTCTCCATTCTGACCAGGGATCGGTCTACGCCTCCAAAGCCTACAACGAGCTATTGCCCATGTACGGCATCACCCGATCCATGTCACGTGCCGGGACCCCCACAGACAATGCCGCTATGGAGTCCATCAATGGATGGATCAAGGCGGAGCTGTTCATGGACTTGCATGTGACCGGCGAGAAACCGGTCAAGGAGGAGGTGGATGACTACATTCTTTTCTTCAATGAACAGAGGCCCGCCTATTCCTTAGGCTACCTGACGCCGAAGCAGTATCGGGAACGTCACACGCCCATCTGCTGATCTCGTCTGCATTATCGATGGCATGGTTTGTCTAACAAGCTTGAAGGATGTCAGAAAAGTTGATGAATCTTGTACATCGATTCGTTTTTTATGCCTGATTTTTTTAGTTTTGTGTCCAATTTTTGTTGACAAGTGCAAGTGACTGCATCTTTGATTGTATGAAGTGATGTATTAGTAATGGCAATAAGAGTGCTAATTGCTGATGATCACGCTCTATTGAGCCAATACGACCCGTTGAATTTGGCGGGTCGTTCAACAGATAGTAGGAGGTTATTATGAAGAAATTTTGTTTTTTGTTTTTGATAATCTGTGGCTTGATGGTTTTCTGCCTTCAGGATTGTCAAGCGCGGCAGAAATTAAATCTTGCTGATCTGGAAAATAAATATAACGCCGTGATTGGTGTTTACGCCGTTGACATGGAGAATGGAAAAAAAATTTGCTACAAACCTGATACGCGTTTTTCCTACTGCTCGACACACAAAGTTTTTACGGCTGCAGAATTGCTAAGACAAAAAAATACCTCCGATTTGAATGAAATTCGTAAGTTTTCGGCGGAAGATATTTTGTCCTACGCGCCAATCACCAAAGACCATGTTGCTGATGGCATGACGCTGGCGGAAATTTGTTCGGCATCGCTCAGGTGGAGTGACAACACGGCGGCAAATTTAATTTTGCAGGAGATCGGCGGCGTGGAAAATTTCAAGGTGGCACTTAAAAATATTGGCGACAAAACTACCAAACCTGCGCGAAATGAACCTGAACTTAATCTTTTCAATCCAAAAGATAATCGTGATACTAGCACGCCGAGACAGATGGTAAAAAATTTGCAAGTCTATATATTCGGCGATATTTTGAGCGACGACAAGAAAAAACTGCTGATTGATTGGATGAGCGACAATTCCATAACCGACACGCTTATCAAGGCAGAAACTCCGCAAGGTTGGAAAGTTATCGACAAGAGCGGTTCAGGCGATTATGGGGCGCGGAATGATATTGCCGTGATTTATCCGCCCAATCGCAAACCCATTGTCATGGCGATAATGTCGCGCCGCACGGAAAAAAATGCAAAATCTGACGACGCTATGATTGCGGAGGCGGCAAAACGAATTTTTGATAATTTAGTATTTTAAAGGGGCTTGATAGCATCGGTATTGCCGATGGGCAGAGAGGGCCATCACGCAAAAATATTTCGCCAAACATTTATATCTCACTCAAACTTCGCACACCTGAAACCCTTACTATTATATCATAATTCCGATTTTCTTCATCAAAAATACGGCAGAGAATCCTGCGTTTCCTCTTGGATTCTCTGCCGTAATCCTTTTTTCCTGCTTATGCTCTGATTTCCGTCCCGTCCTTGAAGGTCACCCGGATATCGTCTTTGCTGTACACTGTGATGAAATCCACCAGGCTGCCCCACAGCCGGGCATCGAACTCCTTAATGAGATCCTGATTCCTAAGCTCCTTGATGAAGCTGTCCATCTGACGGCTCCGGGCCTTGCGATACTGGATGGCTTCACAGGTCTTGTCGTACTGCGTCTTCGCTGCTTCATACCGACTGACCAGTTCGTTGTAGTTCCGGTCATAATCATCCTGGTTCTGCGCGACCCTGGCGTTCTCGGCTATGAGCTGCTGTATCTTGTCGGCCAGCAGGTTCAAATCTGTGCTTATCCTGTCCCGCTCCTCTTCCAAGTCTTCTGTGTCAGTGAGCCGTTCCTTCAGCAGTGTGATGCTGTCAAGTACGTCCGCTTTGTTTTCGATGAGCTGATTGACGGCCCGGACGAAGGCTTCCTTGATATCATCCTCTGTCAGATGTGGTGTCTTGCAATGGCTCTTGAACTTATCGTTGCATCGGTAGATGGTTCTGCGGTACTTGTCGGTCGAATGCCAGACCTTGGCCCCGTACCAGCCTCCGCACTGGCCGCACTTGATTTTGCTGGAGAAGATGGATACGCCGCTGTAACGTCCCCTGCCTTCACGCCGCCGCTTGATTTCTTCCTGTACCCAGTCGAAGACCTGCGGGCTGATGATGGCTTCGTGGTTATTTTCCACATAGTACTGCGGCACTTCCCCTTCATTCGCTTTCGTTTCTTTGGTCAGGAAGTTGACGGTGAACCGCTTCTGCAGCAGGGCATCGCCCTTGTATTTCTCATTTGTCAGGATGCTCTCTACCGTCCCCGGATACCAGCGTTTCTTTCTTGCCGGAGTTTCCAGCCCTCTGGAAGTCAGCTCCCTGGCAATGGAGTGGAAGGTATACCCGTCCAGGAACAAGCGGTAAATCAGTTTCACCGTCTTGGCCTGTTCCCGGTTGACGACCAGATTCCCGTCCGGTCCCCGGTCATAGCCAAGGAAATGGCCGAACGGCACACACACCTTCCCGTCAGCGAATCGCTTCCGATGGCCCCAGGTGACGTTTTCCGAGATGCTCCTGCTTTCTTCCTGCGCCAGGGAACTCATGATGGTGATGAGGAGTTCGCCCTTGGCATCGAGCGTCCAGATATTTTCCTTCTCGAAATATATCTCGATGCCCTTGTCCTTGAGCTTGCGTACCGTTGTCAGGCTGTCTACGGTATTTCTGGCGAAGCGGCTGACTGATTTTGTGACGATGAGGTCGATTTTCCCATCCATGGCATCCCTGACCATCCGCTTGAAGCCATCGCGGTGACGCGTGTTGGTAGCCGAGATGCCTTCATCGGTGTAGATGCCGACAAATTCCCAGTCATCCCGTTCCCTGATATAGTTCGTATAATAATCGACCTGTGCTTCATAGCTGCTGATCTGGTCATCATGGTCCGTGGAAACCCTGGCATAGCCCGCTACTCTCCGCTTCTTCCGGCTGTTAATCGGAGCCGCCGTATAACGGCTGATGGTGGCCGGGATGGCCCTTACTGTCTTTGCCACTTTTCTCCGCTCTCCTTTCTCCGTGCCTTGGGACGCCGCTTGGATGGCGTAGGCGTATAAGAAATCTCTTCTGTTCTCCCACTCTTGAAATGGACAGTCAAGCAGTCTGGCTTTCCGGCTTCGATAGATTCCACTTTTCCCCGGAATCTATCCTCATCAAAGTCCTCTAACCCCATGGCCTCTGCGGCCACACGCTTCAGGTCATCTTCCCGGATGCTGACCGATTCACATTTGCCGCCTTTGCTGCATCGCCAATAAACAGGCCTGTCATGCTTCGTTTTGCACCTCCGGAAAGAGGATCCGCACAAGGCGCACCGGACACGTGTCGTAAAGGCGGAGAACCGTGTTCCCTTGCCATTGGCCATGTAGTTTTTCATCCATGCCCTCTGGCGATCCTTATACTCATCGGTCCAGCAATCCTTTTTCGCCGTTGATACCCAGTGCCGGATAAGCTTCTGTCCGTTTTTCATACAGAAAACCATCACGTGGTATTCTGGCACTACTATCTTTTCGACCTGGTCAAGGAAGGCCTGCTCATCGAAATCATCCAGGCCTAGGACTTCTGTACTCTCCTTTACAAGGACTGCATGCGGGATACTTCCTTTTGCGCCGCAATTCCGGCCTTTCAGCTTATGGGAGCCACAATCCCAGAATTCTTCAAAGCCCCGGTCTGTGCGGCGATTGTGCATATAACTCCGACCGCAGA
This sequence comes from Veillonella sp. CAG:933, assembly GCF_000431435.1. Taxonomy (NCBI): domain Bacteria; kingdom Bacillati; phylum Bacillota; class Negativicutes; order Veillonellales; family Veillonellaceae; genus Veillonella; species Veillonella sp. CAG:933. The sequence goes on along the minus strand of NZ_HF986162.1, from coordinate 15,612 downwards.
TGCCGCATTTGATTTTCCCCGTGAAGCAGGTCGTATTCAAGGACTTATTGGCCAGCGCCCCCAGTTCCTTTCGCCGCGCCATCTCCTGCTGCACGTAATCAAAGGTTTCCTTGTCGATGATAGGCTCATGCGTATTTTCAACATAATACCTAGGAAGTTCTCCCCGGTTCTTCTTCCGCTTCTTGAGGATTGGATCCGTCACATATTCCTTCTGGAAAAGCATATTGCCGGTATAGGTAACATTGGTCAGGACAACCCTGATGTTGGAATCCATCCAGCGGCGGCCATTCCGGGTCGTGATGCCTTCGGCAGCAAATTCCCGTTCGGTTTCAAGACGTGACTTGCCATCCAGGAAATTCTGGAAGATGCGTCTGACAACAGCCGCTTCCTTGGGGACTATCACCAGGGTATCCCCTTCCCAACGATACCCGTAAACACGGAACCGCCCGTTAGGATTCCCCTGCTCAAATCGTTTCTTCACTCTCCATCTGACATTTTCGCTGATGGAACGGCTCTCTTCCTGGGCGAAGGAGGCCAGGATGGTCATCATCAGCTCGCCGTCCCCGCTCATGGTATGGATATTCTCTTTTTCAAACCAGACTTCGACGCCTAGCTCTTTCAAATGCCGGACGGTACGCAGAAGGTCTACGGTGTTGCGTGCGAAGCGCTGGATGGACTTGGTCAGGATGATGTCTATCTTCCCGGCTTCGGCATCTTCCAGCATCCGCAGGAATTCCTGCCTCTTCTTCATCCCCGTCCCAGAGATGCCATAGTCGGCATAGACCCCGGCGTATTCCCAGTCCGGGTTCTTCTGGATGAGGCTGCTGTAATAACTGACCTGCGCCGAAAGGGAATGGTGCATCCGCTCCGATTCCATGGATACGCGGGCATAGGCTGCGACTTTCTTTCGCTGCTTCAAATTTGGTATGCGTCGTTCAATCTTACGGATAGTCCGCATAGAATCAGCTCCTTTCGACACTATATATCACTCTGTTTGATACAATTATCAAGTGTATAAGTCCCCGGAAAACGGCGGATAGCGGCGGATCATCTCCTGCACGAAGTCCCGGTACTCCTTCCCGGTGATGAGCTTTTCGGCCAGCATCCGCCTTGCCAGATGCATCACCACCTGGAAGGCTGTTTCATTTTGAAACGACCTCTTATCCATGGCGGACACCTCCGAACCGGTATGCAATATAGCAGGCATGGGAGCAGAACTTCCGATGGCTGTTGCCGTAGACAGTGAATTTCTTCCCGCAAGCCGGACAGGTATAGGTGTAGACTGCTTTCCGCTTCACCAGCTCCAGATGTGCATTCCACCACTTATTCCGGCAGACATCGCAGCAGAACCTTTTCCGCTTCCGTCCCGGATTCTGTTCAATCGGCTTTCCACACTGCTCACAGACTGCCCCCGCTGTACTGGCAGCAAGACTGTGCCGTCGGCAGAACGACTTCACCGTGTTGATGGAAATCTGGAGCCGCGCCGCAATCCTGCCATACCCCGCCCCATCCCGGCGCAGGGCAATGATCTGTTGTTTCTGTTCGTCCGTCATCGAGGACACCTCCTGAAAATTTAGCTTTTAGGAGTAATAGGACAGAACAGCTATCGTTAAGTACTTTGATGGCAAAAAAATACGGATGCCCATGTGAGCATCCGATTTTTCATTACTCGTACTAAATAATAAGTACGGCTGTGCTGTACCTATAGTAGCTGTCGTTTCAGTGTGTTATAATTAAAGAAACTCAATATAAACACACCACGGCTTAGAAAATTTACAGACGGTGTGTACACAAGGAGCTTCTATGGCCGCTATCGTCACCTTGAATCAAGACAGCCCTTCTGTCCAATATTTATGCAAAAAAGATAAACGACTGACAAAAGTCATCAGCATGGTTGGCCCGATTACCTATGAACCACACACTGATAATCCCTTTCCTTTTCTGATCCATGAAATCATCGAGCAGATGCTGTCGATAAAAGCCGGAGCCAAAATCTATGGGCGGTTTGAAGAATTATGTGCTGGTCAGATAACCCCGGAGTCTATTTCAAAGCTCTCCGTTGAGGAAATCAAGGCAATCGGTACTTCTACTGCGAAGGCTAACTATATAAAAAACGCAGCTTCAGCCGTCTTGACAGGAGAACTTGATTTTACGAAGTTTCCTGATATGACAGATGAAGCTGCGCTCAAAGAATTAGTCAGTCTTCGCGGCATTGGTACTTGGACTGCAAAGATGTATTTGATCTTCGTCCTGGACAGACAGGATATCCTGCCATTCGAAGACGTTGCTTTTTTACAAAGCTACAAATGGCTTTATAAAACAGAAGATGTGTCGAGAGCATCCATAGAAAAGAAATGTAAAAAGTGGAAGCCCTACTCCTCCATTGCTGCCCGGTTTCTTTACCGGGCTTTGGACATGGGATTTACAAAAAAAGAATTTCATCTATTTAAAAGGAATGATTAATTATGGGAATGCGAGAAGAAGCAGAAAAAATACTAAAAAAAGCATATGCTGTTGCGAGTTATAATCCAGAGTCAACTTGTACACATGAAGAGTTAATTGATTATGTTATTGACAACACCCATCTGACTTATAAATATGTACTGTTTACAGCTCTTTTATCTAAAGCTACTGATGAAAAAATAAATCCTCTTTGTCTTCAAAAGAAATCAACGCTTCCAGGAGCCTATGACGCAAGAACAATTTGTCATAAAGTAATTGTGCCTTTTGAGATGGAAGTCTTAAAAAAAGCGATGGGTGGCTCTAATGAACCTTTTTTAAACAAACCGGCCCGGTTCCCTGAACTAAGCAAAACCAACGCAGTTCGCAGAGGAAATGACCAAAATATATTAAATGCATTATGTGATAATTTACCTACAATAAAAACATCACAAGATGCATTTGATTGTTTGGTGTACTTACTCTGTAAATTAATCAAATTACGAGATGCACAAAAAAAATCTTTGAATTTCTATGTACGTGAAACTTCGAATACCCCAGCTTTGTTATGGACATACATCATAAAAGCGCTGAAAGAAAGCTTCGAAGGTGAAATTCTTACTTTAATGGTTGCAGGAACGTATCATTTAATTTATAAAGACCGTCCTGGTGCAAGAGTCGAAGTCCATCCCGTTAATCAAAGCGGTGCGTCAGGACGAGAAGTCAGCGATTTAGATATCTACGTCGATAATGAGTTAATTTCTTCTAACGAATTAAAAGATAAAAATTTCTCTGAACCAGATGTTCGACATGCTGCAGATAAAGTTATTACTGCAGGCGGAAATCATATGTTATTTATTTTTGGTCCTCGAGCATGTCCTGAATCAGATTTCATTAATGATATTCAGCAAGAATATCTAAGTAAAAATTTTTTCTTACGTGTAGTACCCTATAACGAATTCTTTTCTAGCTTACTGAACTGTATCGCCGAACCAGACACTAAAGAATTTATGAAGTTCATTCTAAAAGTTGCGCATGACACTAAATTCAAAGAAGAAGTCATCGCATACCTAGACGCCTTAGGTCAACAAATTTTTGGGTTGAAGCATATTTGACTAATAAAGATGGAGAAATATGAGTTCCTTACTCATACTTCTCCATGTACTTCAATGTAGCTTTAGCTACAGCCTCGGCTAGATTGCAAGGTACAGCATTACCAATTTGTGTATATATTTTCCCTTTATTTCCACAAAAAATATAGTCATCAGGGAAAGTCTGTATACGAATAGCTTCATTGATTGTCAAACGACGTAATCGTTTTGGAGCTTCTTCGAATTGGGGAGTTATTGATCCATCAAGTAATCCTTTATGGTATTTTACTACCCAGTCTTCATCAGCCTTTCCGTACAAATATTCTTCATCTACAAAAGGAGTTTTGTTTCCTCCCATAGAAGCTGGCAGCGTATTTGCATATCCATCGATATTGATTGGTCTTCCCTGGCCATTGAAGTACATTCCTGCATATGGTGATTTTCTCATAATTGGATGAGTTGCGAATGTAATTTTGGCCGTACATGTATTTGGGTTTTTATCCGTACCAGCCTTTCCTAAATCTTTTAATAAGTCTCTAATGATAGGGGCTTTTTTCTTTTCCTCATCTAAAAGCTCATTCATATGGTACTCGAAAAAGATGTCTGAATTATCCCTAACCCCAACAAAAAATACACGTTCCCTTTTTTGCGAAACATTAAACTCAGTTGCATTCAAAACAAAGGGTAAGCATTGGTAGCCTAACATTGCGGCTGTATCTAAATATCGTTTTCTGACGTCCCCCCACTTTTCTAACTTTGCCAAAGCTTTTACATTTTCCATCACGAATGCCTTGGGCCGTACTTTTTTTATAACATCCAGAAATGTAAAAATCAATTTACTTCGACTATCATCAGGGTCCATTTTACCCGCTACAGAAAACCCTTGGCAAGGCGGCCCCCCAAAAACAAAATCTACTCCAGAATACTTATCAAGCTCATTAATGACATTGTTGATGTCATCATTAATCATTCTGCTTTCCTGATGATTGGCTTTATAAGTTTCTGATGCTTCTGGCATAATTTCGTTTGCAACAAGAACTTGGATTCCCGCTTTTTCAAAGCCAACATCCATTCCTCCCGCACCTGAAAACAATGAAATCGCAGTTTTTTTCTTATCCATATGAACAACTCTACTTTCTTTATTTATTGGCTTTTATATATTTTCCTGTATGTATTCTTGCATCGATAGGTTTAAGTGCATCAATCGGAATTGCCCACACTCTACTGAAACGAAAAGCGCCTTCAATTCTTCCTTCGCTGCATAACACTTGAATACGTCGCATAGTAATATTCCACTTCTTAGAAGCTTCCTTAACCGTCATATATTCCATGATTACTTATCTCCAGAATTTACGTATGTCTGATTTTATACCATTAAGCGAACAATATCAAGTAAAAACAGGGCTTACGGCTATTCTTAATACCGATTTACAAAGACTTCATAAAAGTCACTACGTTTCTCTTCATCATCGAAATCTGCATCAATGAACATCTGCAGTTCTTTCTTCATTGATTCATACAGAGAAGATGAATCTTTGGCATCAGAATAAGCAGTGTGAACCATTTCGCCGTACACACCACAGGTGATGGCATCGTAACGAATGCATCGTTCTAAGGTAATACGGCATTGTCCTTTATATTCTTCATCTTTTAGAATCTTGCCGCCTTCAGAGCCGATTTGATTTAATTCTTCGGTGAGTACCTTCCACATGTTGCTTTCCTCTCAATCAGCCATTTACAGTCCAGACATTGAAAGTTCTTATTTTTCATTGTAACATAAAAAGCCAGTACAGAACATCCTTCCCGATGTCCCATACCGGCTCTTTTCATGCAATCTTCTGTTTTACATCAGCCACGATGGCTTTGACCGCCTGCTGCATCAAGGTGATATACAGCCTGTTCCGGATCTTCACCCACCAGCTTGTGGTGGTCTGGATTTCGGCTTCCAGCGGGTCTGTGAGGTTCTTCATCTGCGCTTCCACCAGCTTCTGGACATCATCCAGGTCGATGGACTTGATGGCCGCTTCGGCTTCGCTCCTGGCAAAGGATACGACGGCATCGGCGACGGCTTTCTTGATTTCATCACGATTCATAGTCACTTACCTCCTAGAATCAGCTGTTCGTAATCGGTGATGCCCCGTGCCACTGCTCTGGCCAAGGCATCCTGAGCATTGGCCAGGATTTCTTCATCACTAGGATTGGTGATGAAGGCCAGTTCGACCAGGACAGCGGGCATGTCCGTGTTCGTGAGGACATACAGGCCGTTGACGCCGGGCGTGGCAATCTTCACGCCCCGGTCTGTCGTATCCAGGGCATCGACAATCTGGTTCTGGATGCAACTAGCCAGCATGCTGCCACGGTAACTGCCGGCACAGGCCCAGGTTTCCGTGCCGTTGGCTTCTTCGGATTCAGCGGCATTGCAGTGGATGGACACGAAGATGTCCGCATCACTGGCATTGGTGGCCTCGCAGATTTCCTCCAGGCTGTCAGACTGGAGCAGTTCTGTTGCTACTCCTGCCGCATTCAGGTAACTTTCCGCAGATTGACCGACTGCCAAAGCGACATCGCACTCACGCAGACCGCTTTCACTATTGACGGCCCCCGGATCGGGATGGCCGCCCGGCGCATGGCCGGGATTCAGGAATACTTTCATGTTTTTCTTCTCCTTTCTGATGAACGGCGGACTTCACGGTGCCGCCGATGTAACCGAGAAGCCCTGACGCAATGGACATAGCCAGTTCGTTCAGGGCATAAAAAATCGCCAGGATTAGTGCTGTGACCAGACCGATAATGACGATACAGTCGGGGATATTCACTTTCTCAAACAAACTCATCCCACCACCTTAACTGTCAGTATGACTTCTGCATTTGTCTCTGAAGATTCTGCCAGATAAGAATATAAAGCATCTGATATTTCCCCAATCATTATGACCCCCAGATCATTATCTTTCTCATAGAACAATTCTGTGGTATCCGATATTCCTGTCCCTGTCGTAAGTTCAACTTTGCAACCTGCATATCGTTTTTCTTCATCCAACAGGAACAGCAGCCCTTTACGGCTTCCATTTTCCAGAGCCCCCACGCCGACTATCTTAGGGCTTTCCGGGGATTGCTTCGTCGTCATAAGCATATGGCCAGTCAGCCACTGCGTGCCCTGTCCCGTCATCGTAAGGCTTACATCTGTAAAAGGAACAGTGGGAATCGGGGCGGCGTCGGTTGCACTGACAATCATGCCATTACTGATGGGTGCCGATATATAAGCAAGTTGAGGATTGGTACTGCTGTTTTCCTGCTCTTCCCCGTTGATAGTGATTTTCCCCGCATAATAATCGGTATCTGCTTTCAAGTTGATGCTCAAGGTATCCTGATACGTTGTAGCATATACGGTATTTCCATCTGAGTCTGTTTGTGAGGATAACTCCGGATGGTTGCAGGTAAGCGTAATGGTCTGATGCTCTTTTTGAATCAGGGTTATCGTCTTTCGTGCATCTGCCTGTGACAGGTCAGCCGTCCCCGTCACCAGTTCACCCTCTGAAGTATAAAACTTTTTCCCCTTAGCCACATCGGCGGCTTTCGCCGTTGTGTCAGACACTTCGCAGAACCGTGCCCTGCCGCCTTTTTTTAGGGGAATCAGGATGGATGGCACTTCGCTGTAACTGGCTCCGGCTATCGTCACATTTACCTTCATGGCCTTCCCTCCTTACTCGACAGTCAGGATTTTCGTCAGGCTGTCCTGGGAAACGGAAACGGTCGTCAGACTGCCCGTCACCTTGGTACCATTGATGTAGGCCGTCTTACCGCTGACAATCGTCCCCGCGGCGGCGGTGGCATCACTGGTATCGACTACGCTGGACTTGCCGCTGATGCCGAGGACCGTCACCCCGGACTTGATGTTCCCGCTGACCAGCTTGGCCTGTTCCTCGCTGCTGATGCGGACTGCCCCTTTGCCGTTATGGAACCCGGCCGGGATGGTATACGTGCCATCGGCCTTGCTGATACTGCCGCTGATGGCTCCGTTATTGGGCATGGAACCCGCGACGAAGCCGTTCCCGATAAAAGCGGATTTTCCCGTCAGGATATCGCCCGATGCCGCCGCAGCCCCGGTCGTATCATAAAAGACAGCTGTCCCCTGCCCTTCTGCCAAAGGGATGGAAACCTGCGGCACTTCCGCATACACGACCGAATTGATTTTTACGTTTTTCGCCATGTTGATTGCTCCTTTACTCGACTTTCAACTCATAGCCATTAAAGCTGATTCTGCCATAGTTCGACGGGATGGCAGCTACCGTCACCCGGGAAAGGGCCGCATGACCGCTGTCAGCGGTGACGACCTGTTCCTCGTCGGATGGGACGATGCATCTTTCCTGAAAGTCCCCGGAAGGGGCCTGGGGCATGGAAAGAATGCCGACAAGGTTGTTCCCCTTATGTGCCATTGTCCGTCACGCCCCTTTCCAGGAAAAAAGGCCGGGGCGGAATAAGGGTATCGGTGTATCCGTTCTCCCGCACCAGCTCCACATCATAGATATAACGGCCGCAGGGAAGGTTCCGGGTATCGTCCGGCCAGAAAACCAGGAAGCACGCCGCCCCTTCCTGCCGGATGCCCTGTTCCAGTGTCTTGGTCAGGACAGGCTTTTCATCGGCAAAGTTTTGTTTCAGCGTGAACGCCAGCTCATCGTGCTTTCCAGGGATGAAAGGTTCCCCCGTCACACGGTCGCAAATGACCAGGCGGATTTCTGCCGAATCACCCCTCACAAGGCGGATCCGGTTCTGCACTACAGAGAAGCTCATTTCCATCCCCCCTGTCCCGGCTGCCGCTGTTCCATGGCATCCAGTCTGCGGTGGGCATGTTCTGCCAGGGCTTCCACCCGGGACAGCCGTTCCGCCATCTTCTGCCGCTTGGCTTCCGTATCCGACAGCTGGCGGCGAAGTTCTGCGATACAGTCCCGGAGGCTCCGCACCGATTCATTCAGCGGCTTGATGACGCTGAAATTAAAGATGACGCCGCAGAGCATCAGGACCGATACCAAGGATGCGGCCATCTGTAACCATTCAGCCATATTCCTCACCTCCTAGCCTGTCCGCTGGAACATGTACACGACGATGGACGGCTGCATGTTGTTGTGCGGCTGGCCACCACCCGTCCGGGAAAGGCTGTGGGAATGATTCCCATCCCAGGAGGTATGCCCGTCCACCTGATTCCCATGCCAGCAACCGTCGCCATAACCTACGGCAACAGGTGCATCATTGCCTTCACAGGCATCCCACTGGAAGTTGCGCGGCAATGACCCGCAGGACCAGTGACGATGATTTCCGCTGTCTCCGACTGTATGGCCATGAGCCGGAGTTTCTGGAATCGTAAGGTTGTGCTTCTCCTCACCCAGCTTGTCCCCGGCCTTGTACATGGTTCCGCTGTCTGCCGTACCGGCACCAATCAGGCAGCGGCCCATGGCAAAGGCCACCCAGGTCGTACCCGGCCAGTACGTTGCCGGATTCTTCCCGTCTGCGGAAATATAGATGGCATTGACAGGGAACGGACAGGCCTGAATCTTAGCCACGGCTTCCTCGTCCATATCGGCGTAGGTGACCTTGCCCCAGCTGCCATTGCTGTGCAGGACGGTATTCAGCTTCCCGGCTGAAGGTGACGGGACCATGCCGCTCTGGCCTGCCGTCTTTTCGCCGCAACCGCTGAAATCTGGCAGGGTGATATCCTTCGTGCCATCAAAGACAACCCGGTGAATCTTCCGCCCCGTCTGCAGCTTCGACGCACTGGCCGCATTGCCGCTGATGCCGCTGGCATGGGCCTTGGCATCGGTCAGATGGGCATTGATGTCGGCTGCCGTAGCGGAAATCCGCTCATAGAGCCGGGCATCATTACTGACCAGCTGGGACACGGTCTTGTTCTGCTGATTGAAGACGACCGGGTCTTCTGAAAGATATTGAGGGAAAAGCACGTCATAATCCAGCGTATTCTCCACAGCTTCTGTGGGCCGGACTTCCTGTCCGGCACGGTCCGGGAAGTCGGCAGACCATTTCTCTTTGCTGTAATCATCCATTTGTCATCACTCCTTTTTGGGATACGATGGTTGCCGTCGAGAAGGTGGCTTCTCCGTTCCAGTGAATCTTGCCATTCCAGGAATAACCCAGGTAGATGGCGTATCCCAGATGGGCCGGCTTGTAGATGTTGAGCTGCGTGATGAGCTTCTGCAAGGTCGTGGTATCTTTGCCGTTCATGATGCAGTACACCTTGAAGTAGTATTCCTCATTGACTTCCTCGATATGGCCGACACTGTAGAGATTGATGATAGAGTTCATGAAATCTTTTGTAGACACATCCACGTGCTGCAGCTTGAAGAGAATCCGCTGTCTGCGAAATTCGTCACTATCTCCGTCACTGGGCTTGATGCCCAGGAACGATTCATAAAGCGGCAGCGCCCAGGTGGCGGTGTTCACGAAGAAGTTGTCCGCCAGGTCCTGCAGAGCCAGGCGCAGACGGTCATGCTCCTCATTGCAGGTTTCTGCCGCGCAGTGGAACATCGGGTCTTTCGATAAGAAATGCGGCAAATACTTCAGGATATCCATCCGGCTCTGCCGCATCCAGTCATTGGCTGACAAGGTTCAGCACCACCTTCCCTACCACGGGGATCTGCTCGTTCGTCAGTTCCACGTTGGCCGCTTTTCCATTAAGCTTCAAATCCTTATAATCCGTAATGCCGCTGATGGAAAGGAGGAGTTTCCCCATCTGGGCCAGGCTGACATAAGAAAGCGTGAAGCCCGTCTGCTTGAGATAGGCTGTCATGGCTGCCTTTACGGCATCGGGGCTAGCTGTGCCATAGACATCTGCCGTCAAATCAATGGATAATGGCGCCGGCGAAACGACGGTCACGGTCGCACCGATAGGCCGCTGGCTTTCGATGTAGTCATAGACTTCCTGTATCAGTTCAGCCGATGCCGATTCATTCTCTGCCGTGACGATGATGACCTTCACCGTGCCATTGCCCTGCCAGAGCGGGATGACTTTGCAGTTCCCGACGCCATCGACAGACATGGCCCAGTCACGATAATGATTGGCATTGCCCGAGGTGATAGGCTGGCGCACCCGGAACAGGAGCCGGGCAAGGAGTGCGTCATCCGTTTCTTCATCCGCCCCATCGGTGCATTTCTTATGGTTAACGACTGCCGAGATATTCGGGATGGAATAGGGGATTTCTGTAATCGTTCCTTCGGCCACATTGCCAGTCGCCCCGGCATCGGCGGCTTCCACAGGAATCGTAACCTCAGCGGCACCGGCAGGAATGGTGGCCGACTCCAGGGTGTAAAAGCGCCGGCCGTCTTTTGTCTGGAAGAGACTGCTGCGGATGATATAGGCCCCTGCCATCCCTGTCACCGTGACTTCGCCGTTGGCTTTGACGGCCTTCTTGCGATCGACGCCAAATTCCGCTGCCCGCAGCGTCAGGTAGTCGCCCCAGGACGTTTCGGCAAAGGCCGCGTCGCGCAGCATGGCCATCTCGGCATAGCTGCTCTCAAATTCCACGGCATTGGCGTCAATCAGGTCGCGGGCAAAGGTACCTTCCATGGTACTTTGCTCTTTTTCCGTGATGGTGTGCAGGGTCTGGACCATGCGGCTTTCAATCACGTCTTTGGTCTGTGCATCGAATAAATTGCTCATGCCTCGCTCCTTCCTGCCGTCACGGTCAATGATTCGTCACTGTAAATGGAAGTGACGTCAACCGTAATGGCCAAATCATCCCGTTCCCGCTTCTCCACCTCGATATGGTTAATGCGGGCAATGTACGGATTCACCATTAATCCCTCACGGATATTCTGGCAAATCCTGTCTGCCGTATACTGGCTGTTTGGCGCTCTCCCCTGATACGGCTCGATGGTAATGCCATAGCTGTCATCATAGGCCAAGTAGCGATACCGCTCGGTGAGGATTGCCTTATAAATCCAGACCTTGAGGGCTTCATTTTCCGTCACCATCAGGTTCTGGCCTTTTTCGTCGTAGCGGAAGCACTGCTTATCAAAGTCATAGCCGTATTCTACAAAAAGAGGCAGCGACTCATTCCGGTTCGCTGCCTGGATGCTGTTCATTGCTACAAAAGGATCAGCCATGGCCATCAATCCTCACAATCTCATCCAAAATAATGTACTGCTGAATCCGGTCGTTGATGAGCATGGGCATGATGGCCACGTACATGCCGGGCTTCAGCGTATCCGTATAGATGACGGAATCGGTGTAGGCATTATCGATATCATGATTATGGGACTGGTAAGCCGCATCGCCGCTGCCGCCGGCACGGTTCTGTGTCGCCGATACCAGATGGCCTTTAGCCGTGCGGCCATAACCTGCCAGGAGATAATGGGAAATCCACAGCTCCTCTTTCGTCAGGATGATGCCGTTGTAACGGACTTTAATCTCTGGCGGCGAAGCAAGGATCTGCCCGATTTGAATGTCCGGGCTATTGCTGCTGCGGCTGACCTGCTCCATCAGATTCAGCAGGCTGATATACGGATTTTTCTGCATCTCCTGTCACCCCCTCGATGTCTTGATGATGGTCGCCGGATAATAGTCGCTCCCCATATCGATGCTGCCTTCGTAGTGATGAAAACAGCCATAGACATTGGAGCTGTTGCCCCAGCAGCCGCCGCTTCCGTCATAGACGACGACATGCCAGTTCGGGTCCGGCTTGCTGTAGCGGTTGTACATGATGATGTCGCCCTTTTCGAGCTGCGACGGGTCATAAGGGATAGCCATACCCTGCGCTTCGGCATCGGCGCGCAGCTGGTCGCAGCCTTTCACGCCATTGTTATATTCCTGCGCTACAAAAGGGGAATAGCCCGCCGCAGCGATGGTCGCCCGGTCGACACAGCCTTCTGAGCCATAGGGAGAAACGGTACCCTCGAAATTGGCCATGCACGCATCGACCACACTGCTGCCAGCGATAGCGCCACCTGCAGGAACAGAAGATGTCGATTCCGTTTCCGCTGGCGGCACATAGTCTGGGTTGGCATTGTACGATGTACTGTCCAGTTCCTGTTTCTGCTCATCCAGCAGTTTGTTGAATACCAGATGCAGCTCCATCAGGTGCTTGTTGCCTTCGATTTTATGGCTGTCCGACTTGATGAAGAACTGGCCCTTGAGCTGTTCTTCCTGGACTGAGACAGAAAGCCCAGCGATGCACTGGATATGACCGATGGCCCGGATGGACATGTCATGGGCGACGGTCTTCAGCATGGCCCTTGCCTGCGAGGCATCGTCCTGCTTAGGGTCGGCCTTGCAAATGGCCTGGATGAGACCAAATTTCTGGATGTCTGTAGTATTGGGCAGCTCCCCCTTCGTCTGTCCCGTACTGTCAACGACGACCACTTTCGATACCATGTCTTCCACCGATTCAGAAACAGACGCGCCCGTCAGATTCGTCACATCGCTGATCAGGAAGTCCCCCACCACCTGGTCATTCATGCAGACCACGTTGAGCTTCCCTTCGGTCATGTAGATATGGTATCCCTTTCCATCCTGTGCAGACTGATAGGATAATGCCTGCTTGATAGCCTCCGTAGCCGAGATATCATCGGCAATGAAATTGCAGGTGACGGGCAGGTCGGGAATAGTCCCGGCCGGAATAGAAAAGTCATTGATGGTCTGGCGGATGGCGTCGGCCACTGTGACGTTCGTGTACTTCTTGGTCATGCGGGACTTGGCCAGATAGACGATATTGTCAAAGGCTGTAAAATGCATCACGGAAGAGCCGCTCTCCCGGCTGCGGCCAAAAATACGTCCCTGGAACAGGTGGACAGTCTGCTGCGTCTTATCGTCAATGTGGATAAACAGCACCTCGTCCCCCAGTTCCAGTTCCGGATTCTGCCAAGATTTATCCCGTGTCGTATAGGCCAGGTCGAATTCCAGCCTGCGTCCGGCCTGCTCGACGTCCCCGGACCAAGTTGCACAAATCAGCCAGCCCGTAAGGTCTGCGTTCTCGGGCTTTTTCTGGCCTTCCGTCTGAGCATCCTCGGTATTGCTTTTCTTATTGATTCTTTGCAACTGGAACATTTTCATCATTCCTTTTGAGGTTCATCGTCGTCAGGCGGATGATATCCCCGGGCGAAAGACCGCCGTTACGGACGATGCTGCGATAGATCTGGAACTTCGAGAACTGCTCATTGTTGAGCGTCACCGATTTCCCCACGGCCCGGCCGATGACGTTGCCGATGCTGTCACCGGGATAATAGGTGATGTTCTTCTTCATCTTCGACCAGAACGATTCCGGCCGCTTCTTCAGCCCTGTCGCAGCATCGGTCTTTCCCGTCTCCGGTGCTGTGACGTAGCGGTACTCCGTCAGGCCCAGCTCGTAATAGACATCGCCGCTGCCGTCCTTTTCACCAAACTTGAAGGACGAAATCAGGCAGGGCATGGAAAGCGGCGTATCCGACACCGTCAGCTGACAGACGCTGTCACCGGTACGCATCGTTTCCAGTTGGGCGATGTATGTATAAGGCGCAAGGCCCATCATGGCAAAGGGATAATCCTGTGCTGGGAAAAATCCGGAAAGGGTCAGTGTCCTGAGTCCCGTCTTTCCCATCATGAGGTAGTCGCCGAAGTTATTGATGTTCACCGTGCCATGATTCGTATTGACAGATACCATCAGCTCCGAAGGCAGGACGGGAAAGACCACCGCTGCCGATTCAGAAGAGAGAGAAATCGTGAGGGAAGATGCAGCCTGGCCGATGGCGTTCAACAGAGATGCTAAGAAAGAACTCATCAGAGGGTCGCTCCTTTCATGCGGTTCATGCCGTACAGTCTCATTTTTTCGACGAGTTTTTCAGCGACGGCGTCGATGTCCTGCTCGCTGCGGACGTTCATCGTATCAATGCAGATGGTGATGCCGCCGCTGCCGGCGTTCATGGCCTGACGGATGCTTTCATCATGAGGTATGACCGTACTGCCGTTGGGCAGGTGTACCAGCTCGCCCCGGCGGTCTTCATTGATGACGGCAAAGCCGCCACGAAAGTTCTCGACACCGCTTTCAAAGTGGCTGATACTTGGGATATCAAATCCCACATGGGTCGGCGCCCCTCCCGTCAGGGACGGAATGTCGATAGACAGGCCGTTGATGCTGGAAATCAGGCCGTTCACCTGGTCGATGACCCAGTTCACACCGCTGCGAAAGGTGTCCTTGATGCTTTCCCAGATACTGGAGGCCGTCTCGCTGATGCCGTTCATGGCTCCGTCCCAGGCAGAACTGATCCAGTTCATCCCTGCATCGACGGCGTCCGATACAGCCTGTATAGCCTGTTCGATATAATGCGACACGGTATCCCAGTTCCTCCACAGAAGGTACAAGGCAGCAATAATCGCGGCAATGATGATAATGATGGGATTGGCCATGGCTGCGGCGCCTACGGCACGGATGATGGTGATCATCATGCGTCCGGCAGTCAGAAAGGTACTGCCCATGCCCCTGGCCACGATGGCAATGCCCCGGCAGACCGGAATGAGTCCTTTGAACTGGGTCGAGAGATACTTCGAGACACTGCCGGCTTTGCTAATGCCCGTGGCAATAGAGTTGAAAGTACCAAAAGCCCTGCCGCCGACCGTCAGCACCCGCCCCAGGGTGGAACCGAAGAGCTGGAAGGTCACGATGCCAAAAGCCACCTGGCCAATCAGCGTTTTCTGTTCCGGTGTAAGCGCACGAAACCAGGCAGCCAGTTCCTTGACGCGCATCGACATGGCCTTGAAGTACGGCGTAAACGACACTGCTAAATCCATGCCGGCATTCTTCAGCTGGTTCATGGTAATTTGCATCTGCTCCGACGGGGTCAGCATCTTCTCATAGGCTTCCCGGGTCATGCCGGCAGACTGGGCCATCTGGTCCATGACCTTATCGAAGTCCCCGGCTCCCTTGCCCGTCAGGACCAGGATGCTGTTCAGGCCCTCGACAGAGCCAAAGAGCTGGGCCATCTGTTCGGCATCGCCGCCTGTCGCCCGCTTCACTTCGTCCAGGAACTTCACCCAGCCCACGCTCTGCAGATGAGCCGCATTGAACTCAAGGCCAAGGGACTGAGCCAGTTTCGCCGCTTCGGC
>NZ_HF986161.1:0-19323 GCF_000431435.1 Veillonella sp. CAG:933 | reverse complement strand
CAACAGAAACTATTCTACACCGTTAACTGTATTTTGTCAAGCACTTTTTTAACTTGACTGCATTCAAAGTGTCTTGTCCCTGACTGCTTAATTATAATATCAAAGAACTAAGACCCATGTCAACACTTTTGTAAAAATATTTGTACAAATATTTTACAAAAGCATAACGGCCCACCAATTGAAGGTGAGCCGCTACTATTACCTTGTGTTAAACACTTCATTTAAATGCTGTATTTACGCCTCAAAGAGGGTAAACACATTAGGGATAGGCAAATCCATGGAGCCGAGACCTACACCCTTTTTAGGGGCTTTTTCAGCTTTATCCATCACGGAAAGCAATGCCATTTGTATTTCCTCTTTAGTCGGTGCCGCTGCCCCCGGTTGGAAACCGTTGGCATTCAATGTTTTCACCAAAGTGGCCCCTGTAGGTGTTACCAATTCACCTTGCACAGGCGTCACATAAGTGGGAACACCTTCCAAAAGGTTCGCTGTGGCGGGCGTAGGAATATCCATGAGACCGTGCTCGCATTTTACCTTCCCCTGTCCCAGGTGAAGCGGCGAAAAGATAATGCCGGTCACGCCGAGGTATTCCAGACAAATCATGGTGCCTACGATATCGATGATGCAATCGATGGCACCCACTTCGTGGAAATGCACTTCCTCCAAGGTCGTATTATGTACCTTTGCTTCCGCCATGCCTAAATTCAAAAACGCAGCCAAGGCCTTTTCTTTTACCCAATCGGATAAAGGAGCCTCTTCAATGAGAGCTTTAATGTCCGGATAATTGCGGCGTTCCCCATGAGCATGACTATGAAAGTGGTTGCCATCATGCGTGTGCTCATGCGTGTGAGTATGAAAATGAACACCATCGTGACTGTGCGTATGAGTGTGGCCTTTGCCCTTCAATTTCACGTCAAAATAAGTGCCTGCGACGCCCAGTTTTTCACGTTGCTCATGAATGAGTGAAAAGCCGCTCAAATTAAGCGGTGCCAAGGACTTTTTAAAATAATCAAACGGTACTCCGTAATTAAGCAACGCACCAATCATCATATTACCGCTGATACCGGACGCACATAAACCATGCAATAACTTACTCATAACTACCGTCCATCCTGGCGTTTGTTGCCGGGGCCGTCTTCGGCTACGGTCACCGTGGCTTCGCCAAATGTTTTCATATCGTTTAACATGTGAAGCGACGCATCCACCACGGATAAGCCCATAACGGAGCCCAACGCTTCATCCATTTCTAAATCATAATACAAGAACGGGCTGATACCCAAGAATTTCATCTGCGCTTTGTACACCGGTTCATTGTATGCCGCCGATTGGAATACGAAGTCCATCACAGCCGGATTAATGGCACGCGCTACCAATAAAGCGGCGCCGGTCACGGCGTTGTCAAAGACTACGGCCATCCGGTTATGGGCGGCACCGAGGTAAAAACCGACCATAGCGGCAATATCTAAGGAGCCTACCGTTTGCAATACTTTCAAAGGTTCGGACGCACTTAAGCCATAGTGCTGTAAAGTGGCACTCAAACGATCTGCTTTTTCCTGAATGGACAAGGTGCATTCGTTATCAGTCAACAATTCAGCCATCGGATAACCGGTAATAGCTGCTGTTACGGCCAAACCGCTTAACAAGGTACGTTCCCCTACATTGCCGATGGCCACGGCCTGCACGCCTTTGCCGGCCAATTCATCGGCCATCTGAAAACCGACTTCCAAAGCCGCTTCCATTTCTTCCGCCGTCATAGCCGGATCTTTACCGAAGAAATGAGCGCCGTTGGCTACTTTTTTATTTACAATGCCTTTTACATCGGCCGTATCTTGCTCCAGACCTACGTCAACAACAATTACGTCAGCTTCCAGTTTCTTAGCCGCTGCACCGGTCGCACTGTGACCACTGCCAAGGCGCGTAACAGCCGCTAAGCTTTCCTGCCCTTTCGTGTGGTTTTGTATACCGTCAACCGCCGTATCACCGGCAAAAATAAGAACACCGTTTTTAATATGGTTTGGCTGTTCCACATTGTAAATGCCTGCTAAACGAACGGCGATTTTTTCCAACTGCGCCAAACTGTAAATCGGCTTAGTCAAATTATCTACGCGAAGTTGGCAAGCATCCATGCATGCCTCATTTAATGGTTTTATCGTAAACTCTCTCATGCCTGATGCCCCCCTTCTAATTCTTGATACATACGCACCGCTAAATCGAGCATACCCATTTGAATGGAACCGCCTGATGCTTCACCGAGGCAAAGGCCAAGGTTAACGTACGCTTCGAGCCCCAAGGTATTTAAAGCGCGATTATGCGCTTTTTCGGCGGATAAATGGGAGGCCATTACATAATCCATGCTTTCAGGCACCAAGGAATGCGCTACCAACGCACAAGCGGTGGTGTTAAAACCGTCGATAATCACCATGGCATGAGCGGCCGCCGCACCGAGAATAATCCCCGTAATGCAGGCAAATTCCAAACCGCCTACGGAATGCAAAATGCCGAGGCCGTCGTTTTTATCTATATGGGCGTATTTTTCCAACGCATCGTGAACCACTTTTTGTTTTACTTTAAGGCGTTCGTCGGAGATATTGGTGCCCCGACCGGTGGCCTGTTCTGCCGTAATACCGGCGAATTTTGCCGTCATAACAGCACTGGCAGTGGTATTGGCAATCCCCATTTCACCTACGAGAAATACATTATATCCTTCAGCGACTTTTTCATTAACGAGAGCAATGCCCACTTCCATAGCCTTGATGGCTTCTTCCTTGGTCATGGCCGGCTCTTTTAAAAAGTTGCGTGTTCCCATGCGGATTTTATTGTGGCGTAAGCCCGGCACCCAGTTCATGTCCGCTTTGATACCCACGTCGACTACTTCCATGTCGGTACCGCAATAATTGCCCAGCGCATTGGCACCGGCTCCTTTTGGAATCAAATAGTTCTGCGTCATACCGACGGTTACATCGATAGGATAGGCACTAACCCCCATTTCCGCTACACCATGGTCGGCGGCCGCAATAATCATACAGCGTTTCGGAATAGTCGGTGATTCTTGGCGCGTATCCATAGCATATTGCTTAACCATGTCTACCAATTTGCCAAAACTGCCGTACGGCGTAGCCTTGTCCCAAACGGCTTGAATTTTCTCACCGATGGCGGCATCTTTTGGGGTAATCTTTTTACAAGTTTCTTCAAATAAGCCCATCATATCCTCCTATAAAAGGGAAAATTTATCACGAATCTGCTTCGCATTACTCAAATATAATTCAAGTGTATCATCATCCGCAGTTAAAAGTAAATTTTTAATAATTGATATTTGCTTCTCTAAATCTGATAACGCTCGCACCACTTCATCACGGTTGCCCGTTATGATTTCGCGCCACATATGGGGATTACCGCCCGCTACACGAGTAACATCGCGAAAACCGCCCGCTGCCAAGCGAAGGCGTAAATCGCCGTATTCATCGCCCCCGGCAATGGTGGCGATCATGGAGGCCACGGTATGAGGCATATGACTTATGGTGGCCATAAACCCGTCATGAACACTCATGGGAATACACTCTACGCGGCTGCCCAACAGTTTGCCCATTTGAGCCAATTCAGCCGCAGCCTCCGCATCCCAACCGTCTTTAACGTCATCTTCCAAGACAATCCATGTGCAATTCTTAAACAAATCCGCCTTGGCCATGTCATAGCCGCCTTTTTCAGACCCGGCCATGGGATGAATCGATACAAATTTAGCCCCTTCGGGCAAATGTTGTTTCACCGTACCGGCAAAATTCGTCTTCGTACTGGACACATCAGTTATAAGAGTGCGAGGCCGGATGAGCGGTGCCAGCTCCTCAAACAGCCTCGCATTCGTGTCAGGCGGCAAGGCGAATACCAAAATATCCGCCTCCGCTACCACTTGTTTGGGATCGGTATACGCACGAGCCACAACCTTATCGACCAAAGCCGCTTCACAAATCTCCGGGCGCCGTGCATAACCAATCACTTCATAATCTGTATATTTCGCCAACCCTTTTGCCAAAG
This sequence comes from Veillonella sp. CAG:933, assembly GCF_000431435.1. Lineage (NCBI taxonomy): Bacteria > Bacillati > Bacillota > Negativicutes > Veillonellales > Veillonellaceae > Veillonella > Veillonella sp. CAG:933. Next base: position 15,294 of record NZ_HF986161.1, on the reverse strand, counting down.
ACCCGCCGAGTAAACCTAAACCAATAATACCTACCTTACGCTTCATTCTTCTTCCTCTGACTCTCTTCTTTACTAAAATCTACTATACTACACGAATCTTCACTTCCATTGAAGATTCAAGCGGATTGAATTTAATACTTTTTCAAAAAAGCAAACAGACCTCACACCGTTTCTTCAATCAGCTTCTTGTTCTTCCATTTACCGCTGTGCCAACGCCATACAAATATGATGGCCCGCACACCTTCATCGATGGCCATAGCAATCCAAATGCCTACGAGCCCCCAACCGAGCCAAACGCCCAAAATAAAGGACAAGTTAACGGCACACAGCCACATGCCAAAGATACCTACAATCATCGGCGTCCTGATATCACCGGCCGCCTGTAAACACTGAACCATAATAATATTAACCGTTCGTCCGATTTCCAGGAATATTTCAATCAACATAATCGTCTTGCCGAGCGTAATAATCTCCTGTTCGTCCGTGAAAAAGGCAAATATATAATCACTCAACAGATAGAACGATACGGACAAGGTCAGGCTGATTGCCATGCCTAGCCACATGGTATGCCACACACGCCCGGAAATCTCGTCTTCCCTGTCGGCACCAACCAAAAAGCCTACGATAATCTGCGCCGCATTGGCGAGGGCAATGGTATACATGTAACAGAACATGGAAATAATGTAGGCATATACCTTCGTATTAATAACCATGATACCAAAAATGTTGACCATTTTCATAATCGTGGTCTGCGATAACTGATAAGACAGCGTTTCGCCGCCGGATGGCACGCCGATGTGCAGCAACCGTTTTAACGTTTCTTTAGGGAACGGTTTTAAATAAGACCAGGACAACTTAACATTGAGCTGGGTTTTGAATAAATAAAATACCAAGAGCAGACCTAAGCCTTTGCTCAAGGCTGTGGATATGGATACGCCCAACACGCCCATAGACGGAATAGGACCCCAACCGTAGATTAATACCAAGTTACTGAAAATGTGTACTACGTTCATAACGAAGGCCACGCACATGGTAATAACCGGCAAGGAAAAACCGCGGAAGGTAGCCACAAAAGCCGTATAAATCCCCGTAATCGGAATACTCGCGGCTACAATCGTCATATAAAGACTCGTATCATCGATGATTTCTTCCGGTACGCCGAGCCACTCAAAGAGCATGCGATGGGCTACCAAAATAAACAGCGCCGCAATGGAACTGAATACGAAGTTAAAGGCAATACTTACGGTTGTTACTTCGTTGATCTTAGTCGGATTTTTGGCCCCCAAATATTGAGCAATCAAAATCGTTGTAGCCGTACTCATAACGGTAATCAGGAAGATGAAAATATTCATAATCTGATTCGCATTGGCTACAGCGGCTACCGCTTCTTGGGAATAGTGACTCATCATAAACTGGTCAATATTCCCAATAAGCATTTGCAAGAATATCTCGATAAATATAGGCCAGCTTAAAGTGACAACGGATAGGCTGGCACTTTTTTTGACACTTCTCATACACGAACCTCGTTATATTTTGATTAATGCGTCGTGTTCGATCAAACATTGCCAATCGGCAACCAATCGGTATTTAGCCTGTGCTTGTGCCATATCCCAGTTCTCCCCTTCCGGGAACCAATTGCTCGGCATACAGCCGCCCTTGGCAAAATTAATGGCATAGCCCATTTTGCGAACTTCTTTGGACGCCCACCAAGCACCGATCGCCTCACGACCTTCTAAATAAATATTTTCCATGTGGGTGGCTTCCAACCAGTGGGTAATTTCATCCCAATATTCTTTGGGAATTACACTTTTGGCCAAACATTCTTGTAAACTCTTGCGAGCAGCCGCCACCATTTCGGGAGTCAACGTTTGCATAATTCTATCTCCTCCGTATTAGCACAAGACCCCTTCCAAATGGCAGGGGTCTAACATTTGATTATCCAATTTTTATTATAACATCGCTCTAGCTACTTCGCCACTTTTTATAAAGTTGCAAAGGCTTCGTCAGCTACGGCCAAGGTATGTTCAATATCCTTAGCAGAATGTTGTGCCGACATGAAGTTGCTTTCATACTGACTTGGTGCATAATAAATGCCGTGACTCAAGTTGTAATGGAAGAATTTCTTGAACGCTTCCATATCACAAGCGGATGCATCATCAAAATTAAGTACCGGTTTGTCACTGAAGAACAAGGTAAACATGGAGCCTACATATTGTACTTGTACCGGTACATTATGTTTAGCCGCCAATTCTTTAAGGCCTTGGCAAAGTGTTTCGGTGGATTGATTAATCCGTTTAAACACAGTCGGATCTTGTTGCAAAATACTGAGCGTTGCTAACCCCGCCGTTACGGCAATCGGATTACCGCTCAGTGTACCGGCCTGATAAATAGGACCGGCCGGAGCTACTTGGCTCATGATTTCACGGGAGCCGCCAAACACGGCCATTGGTAAGCCGCCGCCAACGATTTTACCGAGGCAAGTCAAATCCGGTTTAATATTGTATTTCTTCTGCGCACCGCCGGAGCTGGCACGGAAGCCGCACATAACTTCATCAAAAATAAGCAATGCGCCGTGAGCCTTGGTCAATTCACGAAGTGTTTCCAAGAAGCCCGGAACAGGTGGTACACACCCCATATTACCGGCTACCGGTTCTACAATAACTGCGGCAATAGCATGGCCTTCTTTTTCAAATAAAGCTTTGATTGCATCAATATCATTATATGGTACGGTCAACGTATCAGCAGCCACACCGGCCGGTACCCCCGGACTATCGGGCACACCGAAAGTGGCAAGGCCGGAGCCGGCTTTTACGAGCAAGCCGTCACTGTGGCCGTGATAGCAACCGATGAATTTAACGATTTTATCGCGGCCCGTATAACCACGAGCTACACGGAGGGCACTCATAGTCGATTCCGTACCGGAGTTAACCATGCGGAGCATTTCCATATTCGGCATGAAAGCCTGGATTTTTTTAGCCAATTCCGTTTCGAGCAAAGTTGGCGCACCATAGCTGGTGCCGCGTAAAACGGCTTCTTGCAATGCCGCTACGATTTCCGATTTGGCATGGCCAAGAATCATAGGCCCCCAGGATAATACATAGTCAATGTATTCATTGCCGTCAATATCATAGATGCGGTCGCCGGAAGCAGAGCTGATGAACGGCGGTTCGGAACCCACACTGCGATACGAGCGAACCGGACTGTTTACGCCGCCCGGCATATATGCTTTAGCTTCGTTAAAAGCTTGCTTAGATTTATCTAATGTAAACATAATCTTCTCCTTATGATACTAACGACAATGGGTATTAAAAGTCTTGTGCTCAAATGATGTATTTGGCACACATTGTGCCTCGTCCGCAATTAAAACGATGCTGACAATTATTTGCGCAACCAAAACTGTGCTGACAATTATTTGCGCAACCAAAACGGTACTAACAATTATTTGCGCAACCAGCGAGCTACGTCGAGTGCATGGTAGGTGATGATAATTTTAGCGCCCGCCCGTTTCATGGATAACAACGTTTCCAAAACGATGCGTTTTTCATCAACCAAGCCCTGCTGCGCAGCGGCTTTAACCATCGCATATTCACCGCTTACATTATAAACGGCCAGCGGATAGTCAAAGTTATCTCGCGCTTCGCGTACGATATCGAGGTACGAAAGAGCCGGTTTAATCATGATAATATCGGCGCCTTCACGAATGTCGAGCTCGATTTCACGCATGGCTTCGAGGCGGTTAGCTTCGTCCATCTGATAACCTTTACGGTCACCGAATTCCGGTGTAGAATGAACCGCATCACGGAACGGACCATAATAAGCGCTGGCGTATTTAGCGGCATAGCTCATGATGGATACATTGGTAAAACCGGCGTCATCGAGAGCTTCACGAATTACGGCTATACGGCCGTCCATCATATCCGACGGAGCCACCATATGAGCGCCTGCTTCCGCATGGCTTACGGCTACTTTGGCGAGCAACGGTAATGTTTCGTCATTTAATACTTCATGGTTTTCAACACAGCCGCAATGACCGGTGCTGGTGTACTGACATAAGCATACGTCAGATACCACGATGAGTTCCGGTACTTCTTTGCGAATCGCTTTGATAGCTTGTTGGACCGGTTGTTCCATATCCCAAGCGGACGAACCTTGTTCATCTTTATACGTTGGCAAGCCGAAAATTTCTACACCCAAAATACCAAGGGCATGTGCTTCTTTAGCCACTTTTACCGCTTCGTCAACGGATAAGTGATATTGTCCCGGTAACGATGTAATTTCTTCCTTAACGCCGGTGCCCGGTACAATAAACAACGGGTAAATCAAATCTTCTACATTGAGCGTTGTTTCACGAACCAGAGCTCGCATGGCCGGTGTTGTCCGCAAACGGCGCGGACGATAGGTTAAGTCTAACATTATTCATCGTCTCCTTTATTTATATGAGTACTACCTTTTTATTGTAGTACGATTTTTTAAAACTAGCCAGTGTATTTATATCAGGCTGTTTAATTGATTGCTTTACGTATTATTTGGTCTCCGCCTGTGTGGCCACGTCCGCTTTAATCATATCTACCATGGCCGGAATGGTGAAGGTTTCACCGATTAAATCCGGTTGAATGCCATGTTCCACGCAAGTAGCGGCCGTAATTGGTCCGATGCAGGCAACACGGGCTTTTTTAATCAATTCGGCGCCGTCTTTACCAAGCATGGTTAACGTATTGGTTACCGTTGACGAGCTGGTGAACGTAATGTAATCGGCTTCACCGTTAGCTAAGGTTTCACGCAAAGCATCGGCCTGCGAATCGTCTAACACGGTTTCGTATAAACGAGCTACGGTTACGTCGGCACCGGCCGCTTTAAGGCCTTCCGGAATTACTTTACGCGCTACTTTCGGCTGAATTAATAATGCTTTGTCGCCTTTTTCAAGGATTGGTGCCAATGCTTTCACAACGGATTCGCCTTTGTAGTCGCTAGGAATAATATCGGCTAAGAGGCCTTTGTCATGTAAAGCTTTAGCTGTGGCACTGCCGATGACACAAATTTGAGCGGTGCCCAATACTCGACTGTCTTTGCCCAAAGTTTCCAAAGCTTTGAAGAAATAACGAACCCCTTCGGCAGAGGTAAACACAACCGTTTTATAAGTGGCGGCATTAAGAATTGCTTCTTTTTCCGCTGCGCCAACCGGTAAAGCTTGCGTCTTAATAGCCGCTGCTTCAATGACATTAGCACCCAGTTCTTCCAGTTTTTCACTCAAAACACTGGCTTTCGAACGTGCACGGGTTACGAGTACGTTTTTGCCAAAAAGCGGTTTATTATCGAACCAACGGAGTGAATCGCGAAGGCTTACTACATTGCCTACCGTAATAATGGACGGCGGCTTAATACCGGCTTTTTTCACATCTTCAGCGACATGTTCCAAGGTAGAAATCAAGGTCTGTTGAATAGGTTTGGTGCCCCAACGAATAACGGCAACCGGTGTATCTTTAGGGCGACCGTATTGCATGAGTTTTTGTGAAATCATCGGCAAATTACCGACACCCATAACGAAGCTGATGGTATCAACGGCGGTGGCTAAGCCTTCCCAGTTGATGCCGGATTCGTTTTTAGTCGGATCTTCATGACCCGTTACAATGGCAAAAGAAGTCGCCATAGCGCGCTGAGTCACGGGAATGCCCGCATAGGCCGGCGCCGAAATACCGGAGGTCACGCCCGGTACAAATTCAAAGGGAACGCCCGCTTTGGCAAGTTCCAACGCTTCTTCACCGCCGCGACCGAAAATGAGCGGATCGCCGCCCTTTAGACGTGCTACAATCTTGCCTTCTTTACCGTATTTAACAAGTAATTCATTGATTTCGTATTGATGCAAGGTATGATGTTTGCACTGTTTACCTGCATAAATAAGTTCTACATCGGGACGAGCCCAACGCAATAAATGTTCATCCGCCAAATAATCATAGACGATGACATCTGCTTTCTCTATGCATTCACGACCTTTAACTGTGATTAATTTATAATCCCCGGGACCTGCCCCAATTAAGTACACCATACCCGTCATTGAATTACACCCTCCTGAATCAACTCTTCGATGATATGTTTGCCGCCTTCTTCGTATAAAGCTTTGGCTAAGTTGCGGCCGATAATGTCAGCCGTTTTCTTAGGACCCGTCAACTCCCCTTCATAACAGTTTTTACCGTCAAGGGATAAAATGATGGCCTTTAAAGTTAACTGGCCTTTATGGATTGTGCCGTGTACACCCATCGGAACTTGGCAGCCCCCTTGCAATTGACGCAAGAAGCTACGTTCACCGCGTGTACACCACATGGTATCTTCGTCATTAAGTTTAGCCAGCATATCGAGCATTTCCTGATCGTCGCTGCGACATTCGATAGCAAGTGCCCCTTGGCCTACAGCGGGAATTAATTCATCGGCTGTAAAAACTTGAGTGATTTGATCGGCAAGGCCCAAACGTTTAAGACCGGCCTGAGCCAACACGATGGCATCAAAGTTTTCTTCTTCCAGTTTACGAAGTCTGGTCTGTACATTACCGCGCAATACATTAATCTGTAAATCCGGACGATGATGTAAAAGTTGTGCCTGACGACGCAAGCTGCTGGTTCCTACTTTAGCACCCTGCGGTAATTGGTCGAGGGTCTTATATTTTGGCGAAACCAAAGCATCGCAAGGAGTTTCACGTTTTGTAATGGCCCCCAAGGTCAACCCTTCCGGCAAATCCGTAGGCATATCTTTTAAGCTGTGAACAGCAATATCAATGGAGCCTTCGCGCATGGATGCTTCCAATTCTTCCGTGAAAAGGCCTTTACCTCCGATGGCGGCTAAGGGCTTTTCTAAAATACGGTCACCCTTGGTGCTGTGGTGAACAAGTTCAACTTCACAACCGGGGAACAGTCGTTGTAGCTCAGAGCCGACAAATTCAGCCTGCCATAAAGCCAAAGCACTGCTGCGCGTACCTATACGAATTATATTTCTCATAAGGATTTTCGCTCCTTTTCTAAGTCAAACATATCATGGAACAGTTTCCAGTATTCATTTTCTTCGTCTTTACCGGCTACTTCGCCAAAGCGAATCATCGGATCACGCAACAATTTACGCACAATCATGCGGGACATATTATCCATAATTTTGCGCAGGCGATCATCCGCATCCGGTAATTTTGCTAAGGCGCGATGTAATTCGCGTTTGCGAGTACGTTCCGCTTTATCACTTAAGAGTACCATCATCGGACGAACGGACAAGTACCCTAATTTTTCCTCTATTTCATCAATGGCTTCAGCAATGATTGGTTTCGCTTTTTCCGCTTCCAATTCACGCTGATGTTTATTTTCTTCAACAACGCTCTCCAAGGAGTCAATATTAAATAAGTACACATCATCGATTTGCGAAACATCCGGGTCAATATCACGCGGAACGGCAATATCAATCATAACAATAGGATTACCTTGACGATTAGCCGCAATTTTAGCCGCTTCTTTCGGCCCGATTATATAATGCGGTGCGCCCGTGGAGGTAATTAAAATATCCGCCTCTTTGGCTTGATCGATAAAGCTGTCAAAGGAAATAGCCTGACCGCCGAATCGTTTCGCCAACGCTTCCGCTTTATGGTAAGTTCGATTGGATACAAAAATACTCTTAACCCCTTTGGACTGAAGATGGGTGGCCGTCAATTCACTCATTTCACCGGCTCCCAGAACAAGCACTTTTGCCTCACTCATCGGTTTTGTCAGGCAATCTTCCGCCAAGTTTACCGCCGCATAACTTACGGATACCGGCGTATTGGCAATGCCTGTAACGGTGCGCACTTTTTTACCGACACTGATGGCTCGTTGGAAAATGATATTAAAAATAGGGCCGGTCAAACCGCGACTATACGCCGAAATATAAGCCATCTTAAGCTGACTTAATATCTGACCCTCCCCGAGTACCAACGAATCGAGGCTGGATGCTACATTAAATAAATGGGCCAATAAATCGCGTCCTTCATACATGAAGAACCAGTCATCTTCAACCTCCATGTCTTCGACGTCTTTTAAATGCTGTAATAAATCAAGCATGAACTGTTTCGGATTTTCCACATCTTCCAACACCGCATATAATTCGGTACGATTACATGTAGATAAAAGGACACATTCCGCTACTTGCTCATGTTCATACACATGATTAATGGCTTCGCTTATTTCCGTTTTATCAAAAGAAAATACCTCACGCACGTTTACCGGTGCACTTCTATGATTTAAACCTAATACGATTAATTTCATCGCTCAATATATCCTCCACACATTTCCAATCACCCTCTATTATCTTAATCAACTCTTTTTGACCTAAATGTTTTTGCCAAAATTCTTCACGTTCCGCCGGCGTTGTCAAAAGCTCACGTACTGTTTTACGCATTTCTCTGAGAGCCGGCAACATCTCGGCTACTGCCCCATAGCGATTGGCCAAGTCTTTTTTGATTAAACGACTTAATCGAGGACTTACCCGTCCGGTAAATATGGCAAATTCCAAATCTCCCACGGTTACCGTCGCCGGAAAGGTAAAATCACAATCACTGCGGTCATCCGCCCGGTTTACCAAGGCCCCCAAGGCTCTGGCCTTCTTAGCACACGTTGCATTGAGCTCACTGTCGCTCGTTGCCAATAACACAAAATCCGCTGCCAAATCAACGGATTCATCATAAGCCGCTTTTTGCCACACTAATTGATCCTTAGCGGCCCACTCGGCTATGTTAGCCGTCACTTCAGGACTTACTACGGTTACTTTGGCGCCTTCCTTAAGGAACAGACCGATTCTGCGCTCCGCTACGGCACCGCCGCCGATAACCAAACAACGTTGCCCGGTCAGTCGTAAGGCCATTGTAATCATATTGCCTCACTTTCTTAGAACTTCATTTTATCTTTTTATGAAATTCTTTCATATGTTCTTTATATCAAAATCGGCTTGATATAAATCAAGCCGATTAAAACTCTATTTATTTATTATCTTCGCTTGTTTCCGTGGACGCTGCTTCTTCAGCCTTTTCCACAGCTGCCTGAGCCGCCAATACATCCTCGGCTACGCCGGCATTACTATGAATTGTTGAATTATCTTCGGCTGCTGCCGCAATTACTTCATCGATATTAACTTTCTCAAGTTGTACTTTGCTGTCACCTAACACATAGCCATCCACCATTTGCATTTGCGAGTTCAAAAGGGATTCCATACGGGCTTTGAAAACAGCTACTTCATTACGAATGACTGCATATTTTTCGCAACCTTCACGCAACTGACGTTCAGCTTCCGCAATAATTTGACGACGTTGCTGTTCCGCTTCCTGAATGATGAGATCTGCTTCTTTACGAGCAGAATTTTTAACATTTTCGCCCGTTTCCTGAGCCAATACTAAAGCATCATTCATAGTCGCTTCCATTTTTTCGTATTGAGCAATGCGTTTTTCTAACTGCTCAATTTTATCCGTCATTTCACGATTATCGCGATATAAGGTTTCATAATCATGGACCAATTCGGCCATAAACGCGTTAACCGCTTCCTTGTCGTACCCACGAAAGCCTGTTTCAAACTCTTTATTGTGAATATCCATTGGTGTAATCATACAGCTTACCTCCTAATTTACATGAATCGTTTGAGATAGACACCGATGCGCCCCTTGCGAGAGGTACCGGTAATTTCCTCAATTTTCATTCGTCCACGACCTCGAAGCGATATAATATCTCCTTCTTTGACTTCTTGTGCCGGTCCCTTGGCCGGTTGCCAGTTTACTTGCACAAGTCCCGCATTGATTGAACTAACCACTTTGGTGCGGGATACGCTGAATCCGGAAGAAGCTACCGCATCCAGGCGCAAAGAAGCAACCGTGGTTCGTATTTCTTTAATTTTTTCTTCTTTCGGTTGGATTTCGGCTATATCCATATCATCCACCGAAACGGACACCATGGCAATTTTGGTGAAATTCTGTTTCACATAGTCTGCCATTGCGGCATCCACTATTAATTGAGCACCACCGGTTTGCATAATAATGTCACCGAAATTGGTGCGCTCAATGCCAAGCCCCATGAGCGAGCCCAACACATCACGATGAGTAAGCAAACGAAAACGCGGATCCCAAGACACTTTTAAGGCTTTAATGCCCAAATCTACGGTGCCTTGAAAATCGGCTTCTACGAATGCTACGCGAATGCGCTCGGCTCCTTCATAGCCACCGCCGAATTCTACCTTAAGTTGCGGTAAATTCGCTTTAATCGCGTCGGCAATCACAAGTCCTGCCGGCGACATAAACTCTGTCACCCGATATGGCTTGCCCGCCACCACTTGCTCGGCTAAGTCGAGCATGCGACGAGCTTCTTCGCCACTACCGGATGCTTCAAAATATCGAATTAATTTTTCTTTATCTTTCACAAATCCTCCTAATGCTTGCCAAGTTCCAAAGAGCGTTCATAACATGCCACAACACCCTCTTGCAAGGCGGAGCGAAGGCCTTCTTTTTCCATTTTGGCAATGCCCGCAATCGTAGTACCGCCCGGAGACGTTACCTGATCGCGCAATACCGCCGGATGATTCCCCGTTTCAAGTGCCATTTTGCCGGCACCGAATAAAGTATACGCAGCCGCTTTGATAGCCACCTTTCGGGTTAATCCCAATCGCACGCCCGCATCAGCCAACGCATCCATAATAACGAATGCATAGCCCGGGCCGGATCCGGAAATCGCCGTCAAACGCTCCAAATCGGCTTCGGAACAAACTACGGCTTCACCGATTGCACCGAACAGGGTGCTCAGTTCAGCCGTAACATTTTCATTGCCTTTACTGCCTGCCGTAAGCGCCGTCAAGCCGGCCCCCACAGCCACAGGTGTATTCGGCATGGCGCGATACCATACCGCCTGGGGAATAGCAGCTTCTAACGTACTAAGTGTGACCCCCGCCGCCACAGACAAACAAGTTGTCCCGGCCGGCAAGTCCTTTAACTTTGGCAGTACTTCAGGCAATACTTGCGGTTTAACTGCCCAAATGACAGTTTTTACACTCTTTATGTCAGGCAATTCAGTGCCTGCATTGACGCTTAATTCTTCACGCAATGCATTGGCACTGGATTCAGTTTTTACTAATACATATACAGCTTGGAGCTCAACCAAGCGATTAGCTAAGGCACCACGCAAAATGGCACCGCCCATCGCACCGGCTCCAACAAATAAAATTTGGCCTGCCATGCTGACCTCCTATTATAATTGAGGTTCCTTCCAAGTGAATTGATCCGACATGTCATTATAACTCTTGTCGTTATAATCAACTGTTACATTTACCGGTACACAAATAAAAATATCTTTACCGATTTTTTCCAATTTGCCATCTAAAGCAAAAGTGGCGCCGCTCACAAAATCAACAATGCGCGCCGATTCATGAGGGTCGGTTTTTTCAAAATTAATTACTACGGGACGCATATCGCGAAGCTCGTTAGTAATGCGTTCGGAATCTTCAAATACTGTTGGTTCGACAATGACTACTTTCATTGAATTAGGACGTTGGGCCACGGTGTTATATCCTCCTGTTTTTGCGGGACGAAATGCGGAACTTGTTGTGTTGGTCTGCGGTGCCGTCTGCGGAACCGGCTCATCATAATCAGGACCTGCATTTTCCGTGTATTCATCTTCATCATATACGTCATGGTCATTGCCAAAGAACATTTGCTTAATACTATTCCAACTTAAACTCATTAATAAACCCTCCTACAACGCGCTATTTTAATCATATACTCGGTTACCAAAAATTGCGGTGCCAACGCGAATCATATTCGCGCCTTCTCCCAAAGCCACTTCAAAGTCATGGGTCATTCCCATAGACAAATATTCAATCTGTCCTTCCGGGAATTGGGATTTCATATCCTCATATAATGCATGGGCTACTCGAAAAATAGGACGAGCCTCTTCAGGATCTTCGAAAAAAGGTGCCATGCACATCAATCCTTTGACTCTTACATTCGGCAATGTCTTCGCATAATCGCGCACTTCCGGAAAGTCCTCTACTGTCAACCCGGACTTACTTGCTTCCCGAGCCACATTGACTTGCAGCAAAACATCTTGTATTTTGCCGCATTTAGCGGCCACTTTATTTATCTCATCCAGTAGCTTACTGCTATCTACAGAGTGTATTAAGGAAAACAATGGAACAGCTTGTCGCACTTTGTTCATTTGCAAATGACCAATCAAGTGCCATTCCAGCTCCGGTCCATTGTAAGTCAACAACTTCTCCTTCGCTTCCTGTACCCGATTTTCTCCCACTGTGCGAACGCCTAATTGCGCCACCGTTTCCACTGCTGATACAGGATGATTTTTTGTCACAGCTATGAGCGTTACCCGGTCAGTGCGACCTGCCTTCGCCATGGCATCAGCCATCCGCTTTTGCACAGCTTCCAACGCGTCTTTTATCATAGCTTACCCCCTTATGCACCAGCATACGCTCGTTAGTGCATGTAAAAAATACTTTCATGCGATAATATTATATAATAAATACGCTAAAATGCCAATGAAAATATGAGTAAATCGGTCATTTCTTCTGTTTTCTAAGCATTGCAAATAATGCCATTCGACCGGTTTTGCCAAACTCGCGACGATACGAATAACAACCGGGTGCCGTCATACTATCTGTAGGAGACACGGTAATCTGCTGTAAAGGTACGCCGATTTGGCGTAAATCCTGCACGATAAACTGTTGTAAATTAACATGTGGCGTCTGAATTCCCTTGTCCGCCCGATAGCGATAACCGACAATCTGATCCGGAATATATGATGCTTTGCGAAAGGTTTCTGCCAGTTCTTCACTAACTTCGAAGGAATTATAATGAATGGACGGGCCGAGGTATACATGACAGTCTTGCGGTCGTGTACCATAGGCATTCCCCATCGCTTCCATCGTCAAAATCGGCACATGACCGATAGTCCCGCGCCAACCGGCATGAATGACCGCTACGGCATGGTGGTTCGGATCATACACCAAAACGGGCACACAATCGGCTACCAAGAGCAATAACGGTACTTCTTCCAAACGGGTAAATATGGCATCACTATTGGGAATGGCTTTGTCCATCTGAAAAGCACCGGCCCCCACATTCGCTTCCGTCACTTCGGAAATCTCCGTGCCGTGCACCTGTTGCGCACAGGTTAACAGCTCCGGTCCGACCCGTAAATGTTTGGCCAAACGACGACGATTTTCCCAAACGGCTTCTATATCATCGCCTACATGAAGGCCTAAATTAAACGAGTCAAAAGGCTTCTTAGAAACACCGCCAAAGCGCCGGGTCACACCGTGCATCAGCGGAAAACCTGTCAATGTGGCATCTGCCTCAAATTCAAAGGGACGTCCCGGAAAACCGCCACCTTCGCGAATTACGGTTCTATTCTGTCGTGCCATAATCACACCCCGTTTCATTACAAACCCCGCAGCGCCTACAGCCGGCTTGGCAAGGCGCTGTATATGTTTCCGTCAAACTCCGTTGCCACTCAGTCGCCAAATAACCTTCGGCCAATTGCATATCCAGCATATCCCAAGGAAGCGGCTCAGTTAATTCTCTTTCTCGATATAAAGCTCTATCCATATCATAATCAAATTCACGACAAGCGTTTTTGAAAGCTTTCGCGCCGCCATTTTCAGCGGCCCAAGCAATAATCTCACCCAAACGACGATCACCACGCGCCAGCACACCTTGAATATAGGCTTCTTTCGGTGATTCCACAAGCACCTCAATGCGTCGGTTCTTGCCGAGCGCTTTCTTGATTGAATTCAACTTCTTCGTCACTTCTTTTTGGTTCGCCATAGGCATCCATTGAAACGGCGTAAACGGCTTCGGTATAAATGGATTGACACTCAAGGTCAAACGCCCTTTACACCCTGCATCCTGCATGTAGCCGAACACATCATTGGCCATGGTAACAATGGCTTCAATATCTTCATCCGTCTCCGTAGGCAGACCAACCATGATATAGAGCCGAATATGCGGAATACCCGCCTTCGCCGCCAAGGTTACGGCCTTATGCATATCCTCATTGGAGATGCCTTTGTTAATAACACGGCGCAACCTATCACTGCCTGCTTCCGGTGCTATAGTAATCGTCTGTTGGCCACTGGCGGCGAGTCCGTCCACTACAGCTTGGGTCAACGAATCGGCTCGTAAGGAGGCACAGGAATAACGCAAACCTTTTGAACGAATATAATTCACCAACTCATCAATATCAGGATAATCGGAAATAGCGGCGCCCATGAGTCCCACTTTCTTGTTTAACTCAGCCGCCCGATCTACGCCGGCTTTCAATAAATCAAGTCTACGCAAACGCGGTGTGCGATAGCAATAACCGGCCATGCAGAAGCGACAATGACGTCCGCAGCCGCGGGCCACTTCTACGATGTACATAGCCCCAAATTCTGTATAATCGGTGGCGATTACGGTTTCCCCTACCGACTCCAACTGTCGCCAATGACGCGTAACACGAGGAGTGGGAACTTTGTAACCGGCAAAATCACCGCTTTCATCATATTGTGGCTCGTAGAGTTCAGGCACATACACCCCGGGCAGTTTGCTTAAATCCATCAATATCTCGGACCGTGATGTATGGTTCAAACGGCCATCTTCAATAACAGTGAGTATCTCGGAGATCAGCTCTTCCCCTTCACCGATGATAAAGGCGTCAATAAAATCCGATAACGGTTCCGGATTAAACGTGGCACAGGGACCGCCGGCAATTACGATAGGATCGCGCTCGATGCGATGAACTCGTTTCACCGGCACACGGCCTAATTTTAAAAGCTGCGGTATATTAAAATAATCCATCTCAAAGGTAATATCTATACCGATAACATCACATTCATTGAGCGGTCTTTGCGTCTCCACACTCATGAGTGGCAAACGATGTTTTTCATAATCACGAAGCTCCGACGCGGCCGGCATAAAATACCGCTCACCACAACTTCGTTCACGTAAATTCACTTCTTCATATATAATCTGCAACCCCAAATTACTCATCCCTACGAAATACGTATTCGGGTATACTAGCCCTACTTTGAAGGGCTTATGGGGATTGCTTTCAACACGGCTTACTTCATTGGCTCTAAGCGATTGTAAGCCATTTAGTATTTCATTTCTTGTCACGGCGCAACCTCCTCGAGCAAAACACATCTTAATTATTAATTATAGCACGAATTCAATACACAGCGAAAATAAAAGGGGCATGGGACAAATAAAAGGAGCCCTCACGGTATTATCCGGAGTGTGTAGTGACCCCAAAAAGTTAGACTTTTATT
>NZ_HF986160.1:0-1061 GCF_000431435.1 Veillonella sp. CAG:933 | reverse complement strand
GATCAACCATCTCTTACTGGAGATAGAGTTGGTGCTATTGTCTGTCTTCCAGATAAGTTAAAGGATATCGTAAAATATTCTTTCAACAAAATGATGGAAAAAGAATCTGATAAAGTGGTAGGATACTTTATTTATGATTCAGATAATCCTGAAGTATGTATCATGGAGATGGTTAACTCTAAATATCGAGAGATTGACGGAGTTACTATTACTCGTTTACAAAAACAGGATAAAACTGCAGCGTAAGCTGATATTCGTCTATGAAACAGGGGTGCGTCTGTTCAACGCACAATATAACACGTAAATAATCCGAAACTATAAGGGAAAAGTTGGTAGTCTATATAAGCGCTTATATAGGAACTTGGTTCGAATCCAAGACGTGTTACACAAATTATAGCTATGAAAATTAAAGACAAAACCTGTATAGTCTTTGATATTGAAGTTCTTAAGAACATATTTACTTGTACTTGTAAGAATACAGAAACAGGAGTAATTAAAGTATTTGAAATATCTTCTAGAAAAGTAGATATTCAAGATCTCCTTAATTACTTTACTCAGGATTGTTATTTTGTTGGTTATAATAATCATCACTATGATAATCCAGTATTGAATTATATCTTCTCATTATATAGAAAAAGATATTTTGAGTTTTTCAGTACAAGAGAAATAACAGAATCTATATTCAGAATGAGTCAAATTGTAATAGACAAAAACTCTAATTTTGAATTATGGAAAGAGTATAAATATACTAAGAATTTTCTATCAATTGACTTATTAACAATGTTGTTCTCTAAAGCATTACGTGTATCTTTAAAAGAGATGCAAGTAACTATGCAATACAAAAACGTAGAAGAATTTGTAGTCGATTGGAAACAAGATCTCCCAGAGAAGGATATGGATAGATTAATATCATACAATATTAATGATGTGGAATCTACTGAAGAACTTTTATATCGATGTGAAAAACTATTAGATATACGAGTAGAAACTGAAAGAGATTTTGGATTACCATGTTTAAGTCTGGATAGAGTAAATTTAGGAGATAAATTATTACAATTAAA
>NZ_HF986159.1:0-4489 GCF_000431435.1 Veillonella sp. CAG:933 | reverse complement strand
TAGTATAATTCCATAAATCAAAGAAAGCAAGGAAACACGCGGATTCCTTGCTTTTCTCAATTTAATATTATGCGTTTTTTGGGGTAGCTTGCGATTCGTTGCTCAACCGTTGCACAACCTTTACAAGGTCATTATAAGTCGGCAATTTGTTAACCGCCGCCACTAAATCAGCCGTATCTTTATGCGTGTAAATTGATTGTGTGATATTGGCAGCTAGGCTGTGCCCTAATATACGCTTGATGATATTTTCGTCAATGCCGCACGCATCGGCAAACGTGGCGAACGTATGACGCCCGTCATGTGGACGGTGCCCGTTGGCTGCCGAAATCGCTAGCCGATATGTCTTATAGGCCGGCATAACCTTGCCAAGAGTAGCGGCTTGCTTAAATTTAGCCTTAGCGTAGGCATCAGTCAATAAGGGGACGATGCACTCGGCAATAGGGATAATTCGATTCTTCCCGGCTTTAGTTTTGACGCCGCCTATCATATATCGTTCCTTTAAATGGATATTATCAAGCTCCATATTGATAAGTTCGGCCGGACGCATGCCCGTGTAAATATAAATAAGTTGCCATTTAGACATTTTGTCATTGGCTTCCCATAAGTCAACTATTTCGGCCGGCGTATATGGCTTGTGAATTCCTTCCTTATTCTCCGGCTCTGGTGGCAACACTAGGAGTGAGGGGTAATTAGTGAGTTTTATGTCATTCTTAGCGGCCGCCCTATAGGTGCCGTTTAAGCCTTTTAGTATAACCTTAATAGTAGAGCGGCTCATGTGACTATGAGCATCAATGATGCGTTGCAAATCGGCGAGCCGTATATCGGTAATCGGCCGTTTAAATAAATGTTCTACCCGTGGGCGTGCGGCAGTGTACGGCTTAAGCCCTACGCCGGCTCGTTTCTTGTCCTCTAGCATCCATTCCCAACATTGCCCAAATGTTATGTCTTGACGAATACATTCCGCCGGATTGCCGTTATAATTCTTCAAACATTCCTGGGCTTCCTTTGCCGTTCTAAATGTGCCGACTGTCTTGCGGATCGCCTTGCCTTCGTCTGTATAATCAATCGTAATCACTACTCGGTAGGGATTTCTTAAATTCTTATGTTTCATTTTGTAAATACTGCCGGTGCCGTTGGCTCGTCGCATAAAAAATCACGCTCCTTGCTAGTTAAAAAGTATGACAAATTATCCTAGAGCGTGTTATAATTATTATATGGTGAGTGGCACGCCCTAAGTGTCGCATTATCCCTCACCCTGTTGCAGCGGGGTGGGGGATTTTTTTATTCTAAAATCACTTTATCAAAGGATTCTAATTTTGTAATCGGACTACCATATAAATATTCTTTTTCTTTCCTAACAGAGTTAGCGGAATATTGTAACTGGTAGGTATATTCCGGAAGTTGGTTATATATCTCTTGTATTTCAGGACAGCAGTCGTATGTTGTTATCCATCGATATCCATCCATTTCTCTTATGGCATTATACAGATTTATATGATCTAGATGATTAAATGCATTTTTATATAAAGCATGTCCTTGTTTATAATAAGGTGGGTCGAAAAAGGTGAAAAGATTTTGTGGTGATAGATTTAGTAATACTGTACGAATTAATTCTTTGGCATCTAACATATAGAGTTGTATTCTATGAGATTGTGTGGCTATAGTGTTTATTTTTTTTATAATATTTTGTTTGTTAAAGCGACAATCTATTGTATATTTAGATTTTTGGTTATATCCACCAATAGGCCCTGCCATAATGATACCTGCGCGGTTAGTTCTATTTAAGAATAATGTAGATAAGGCTAGTGAATAATTGTATTCTTGAATGGTATGTAAGTTATTATAAGTTTCTTTGTGTTGAAACCATTCGTTAATTGTAATGGAAAGATTTGCAATATCTTCAGTAAAACGTTCAGTTTCATTTAATATTGCATACCAGACAGAATATATAGCAGGGTCATAGTCATTTAGGATAATAGAATTAACTTTATTATTTAATAATAACTCCATTGATACTCCAGAGCCACCAGAAAAAGGTTCGCAGTAAATTGGGGCTGATAAGTTATTTATACTTATTAGATGATTGACGAATTTTGATAGCTGTGTTTTGCCACCAGGATATCTTAATATTGATTTTGTTACAGGCATAGAATACACCTCCTTTCTATTAGTATAGTATGGATGATATAATTTTGGCCAATTCTAAAATGTTATGGAATATATAATTGTTCTGATATTGTAACTAAGTTATTCTTGAAGTTAGTTATAAAAGATTCTATTTCTTCCGCATGTTCTTTCGACCAATAATTAAAGAGTTGTGTTTCTTCAAAAATAGATAAATAAGCATTAAACCAAGCCTTTAGTTTATCCCTTTTTTGTCCGCGATTATAGAAAGTACTTAAATCCTCTTGCATAAAATGAATTTTTGTTATTCCTTGTGACAGACAAATCATATTACTATAATATTCTTTCACATTCTGTGAATCTGACAGTAAAAAATCTCTTATACTATTTTCAATTGATTTTCCTCCGGGTAATAATAAAATATTATTTCCTACCATGTTTAGATTAGTAATATCTCTTTTTTGAGAAGTTTTTGTTGCTACATCACCATCAAGTACAATAATCCGTGTTCTAAAATAAGTAGAGTCACATTTTACTAGTGATAAAAGCTCATTATAGCCAATATGAGTATCGAGTATATTTACTTGATTTAGTAAGTTTGTAGGAAGTATTTTATTTAGTAACCATCTAGCTTCAGCATCTTCACTAATTATTTTTATCTTTTGACCTTTTCTAAATTCTACACTTTCTAATAATAGATTCGTATAAAGGTTTCTATTGGGAGAGCGAATTATAGTTGGGGATTCTTCTAAATTAGCCCGTGTAAAGAAGTATGATTCGATGAGGTTTTTATTGCTATTTTTTAGAGGTTGAGATTTTAGTATTATATAATCTAATAGTGATATACTGTGGGTTGTAAATACAATCTGTAATTTTAACTTTTTGGCACTTTTATAAAGGAAATCTAATAATTTGTTTTGAGCAGAAGGGTGTAGAGCTGCATCAATCTCATCAATAAGTAGTAAGCCGCCTTGATAAGCATCTCCCAAAGTTTCTGCTAATAATTTAAAAGATTCAACGGAGAGCAATATTTGAGCCAGATTGTCTTGTCCAGCTGAATTTGTAAGATAGTCATATTTATTTGTATTAACCCCGACAGAAGTTTTCTTTTTTATATCTGTCAAATGGATTTGATTGGCAGTAGAAATTTCATCTGTAATTGAAAGTATATTTTTATAAGTAGTAATTAATTCCTCAGAGATAGAAATATTATTATTCTCTTTTTCTGAAATTAATGCTTCACCTAGTGGATATAGTCGAGATAATCCTAAATAGAGAGTTGGCCAACTTTTTTTTGCATTGGTATCGGTACCGTCATCTGTTTTAGTATTTGGAATTAAGCGTCCTCTACTTCCTTTATCTTGCCAAGTTATTCTATAGGACAGTGGTTCTCCATTATCAAAGTATATAGTCGCTACATTAGATTTTGTCTTATCGAAAGTAGGAGACATTTTAAAAAGTTCACTCCATTCGCACCTAAATAAAGGTTGTAGAATAGGGGTGCCGATATCTTTTTTTAATTCACAGGAATTCCCTAATAAGCCTAAAATAGTAGATTTACCTACAGCATTTGATCCTGCGAGAACTGTTATGTATTCTCCTAAAATTATTTCAACATTTTTAAAAATCCTGAAGTCATTAATTTTTAAACTAGTGATTTTCATTAAATACTCCTTTGTCTCCAAACTTAAAAAGGTCGTCTTAACTCTATAACTTTACCAATAATAGTAACAGGTAAATTAATAATGTCTTCATTGCTGTAAAAGGTAGGGGGATAAACCGCTACATTATAACCGATAAGGGTAATGCCATTATCGGCTTTTTTTATTTGTTTAACTGTTGCTTCATCACCATTGACGAGTACTACAGCGACGTCACCGCTTTCAATATCAGGTTGTTGTTTAACAACGATAATATCATCTTCAAATAATCTAGGCTCCATACTATTCCCTTTTACTTTTAAGCAAAAAAATGTACCTGTAGAAGCAAGTTCAGGGGTAATTTCTTCATAGCCTAGTATATCTTCGATAGCACTGATAGGGGTACCAGCGATAACAGAGCCTAAGATAGGAATTTGAACGCCTACACGTTTTGAAAAATTAATGCCATTATTAGAAATGAAATTTTTGTTTCAGGAAATAATTCATTAATACTTATATGCAATGCTGAGGCAATTTTAAACAATATATCTTGCTCTGGCTCATTAGTGCCGTTTTCATAGCCTGATATGGTATTGTGTTTTACACCTACTAAATCTCCAAGTTCTTTTTGTGTTAGGCCTCTTTGTTTTCGATATTCTTTAATTTTGGTTGAAGTATATTTTCTAATATCCATAGTATAATTCCATAAATCAAAGAAAGCAAGG
>NZ_HF986158.1:3016-31482 GCF_000431435.1 Veillonella sp. CAG:933 | reverse complement strand
TCGTATCTTCAAACCGCATTCTTGTTTTTAGGAGTGTATTTCGTTACAGCCCCTTTTTATTTGGTGCGCCTAGGCGGAATCGAACCACCGACACGCAGTTTAGGAAACTGCTGCTCTATCCTACTGAGCTATAGACGCATGTATGTATTAAATTAAAACACTTTACAAACTATATTATAAACGGAATGTTCACATCTCGCAATATACCTATATTCTTAAGCACTTATCCACGAGTTATCCCCAGTTTATACACAGAGTTATACACTTTTTCGTTCACTTATGCACCAAATTTTTAGACTTACTCACAAGCTATACACAACATATCCACAGATTTATGTGTATAATCTGTGGATATGTTCGTCAGTATGTACTATTTTTAGTTTATAACCGGTGTATAACTTTTAATTTGTTCGCTCAAAAATGACATGTTCTGCCAATTTTTACTAACAATACAGGTCTTCCATTACTTATTCAGGGAACTTAAATTCGCCGTCGATTTCAACCGGGCGGCTCCAATCAACTTGAACGTCAGTGCGTTCCCACATAACGGTTAACGCTAATTTTAAATTTTCCAAAGATTCAGAAGGATCTAACGTAACTGTTTCATACACGTCGAGGCTTAACGCTTTTTCAATAGTTTGCGGTGTATGTAAATAATCCCAAACCTTTTTTTGCCAAGTTTCATCAGGCAATACTACTGTCATTTCCTTATTGTCTTTATTAAAGGCAATATATCCCTTTTCATCCACCCCATAATGAATGGCATAATATGCTACGTTACTCATCGTATTAGCTCCTTTTCACTGTTATTGGCAATGTCTACTTACTTATTTAATCATACATTACATCATCTACGCAATATGCTTTGATTAAATTTTATCGTATTAATTACAATATTACCAATAAATTTTCACTAATTTTGATAATTCCCTTTATTTTTCTTCCGCTTTAAAATAAACAGCATACATAACGGGCAGCACAATTAAAGTCAAAATCGTAGCCACAAAGAGACCACCGCTGAAAGCTATGGCCATCGGTGACCAAAAGGCACTTCGCATGAGCGGTACCATGCCTAAAATAGCAGCCAAAGCAGTGAGCATAATCGGTCGGAAACGCAAGATAGTGGAGCTTACAATGGCTTCATAGGTCGTTTGTCCTTCTTTGCGATGTAACTCAATCTGGTCAATTAAAATGATAGAGTTTCGGATAATCATACCGCTTAAGGAGATAACCCCCAAGACTACCATGAAGCCCATCGGCGTATTGGTTAAAAGCATAGTCAAAACAACCCCGATGAGTCCCAGCGGTGCCGTTAACATGGCCATAATCATGAGGGAGATTTTCTTGAGCTGGAACATGAGAATTACCATAATGAGACAAATCATAATCGGCATCGGCCCTTTTAAGTTATTAAGAGCAATGTTACTTTGTTCGGCGGATCCGTCAACCTCAATGGTATAGCCGGCCGGTAAGTCCGCTCTCATGGTATCCAGTTTTTCATTAATTTCATTAGCTAACGAATCGGCCATTACATTAGGCGGTACATTGCCATGGACTGTAATGGTCGGCGCCATGTTACGGTGCCATATGATACCGTCTTCATTGCCCAAAGAAATCGTCGCAATCTGACTCAACGGTACATAGGCGCCGGAACCGGTCTGAATCGGAATATTTTGCAAAACACTCATATTATGATCTTCATTACCGCTGAGTTTAAATTTCATCGGTATCGTCTGATTGCCTACATAATATTGTCCCACCGTAATACCGGATATTTTACTTTGTAAATCTGTCGCTACCGTATAACTATCAACGCCCATCAAACGCGCTTTAGACGGGTCGATATGCACTTCAATATTCAGTGTATTATCCGGCCAATCTTCGGCAATATCTGTAATTTCAGGATATTCTTTGAAAACAGCCTTCACATCGGTGGCAATTTCTTTAACTTTATCCATATCAGGACCGGATACACGGAACATAATCGGATATTTTGAAGGCGGACCGGTTTGAATGAAATCCATGTTGATTAAAGCCGATGGGAATTCGTCCTTCAATTTTTCATTTAATTCATTGTACAAACTGTTTCTGTCTTCCAAAGAATTAGCTACAATCACATACTGCATGTAGTTGTTACGCTGTACTTCCGGTTCCAAGGTGAGCACAAAACGGGGCGCTCCTTCACCGATATAAGAGGAATAATGCTCAATGCGCTTATCGCCACTGAGGAGATTATCCAATTGCTCCGCCTGTTCCTTCGTATACTGTAAGGAAGAACTTTGAGGAAACTGAATGGCTACCATGATTTCCGGTCTTGTAGAGGCCGGGAAAAATTCTACTTTAATAAGCGGCACGCTGACCAAAGAAATGAAGAATAACACTAAGGTAGTGATAAGGACCGTACGGCGATGACCGAGAGCCCAGTGGAGGAATTTTTCAAAACGAGCTAAAAAGGCTTTTTGTATCCGCATAGCTCTTGTTTCCTCATGACCCGGTTTGATACGAATTAATTTACTGCCCAATACAGGACTTACCAGCACCGAAGCAAACCATGATAACAAAAGTGCCATGGCGACAACAATAAATAAAGCATGGGTAAATTCGGCAACCGATCCTTCCGATAAAAAGATTGGCAAGAAGCCGCAGCAGGTAATCAAGGTACCGCTCAGCATCGGAAAGGCCGTCGATTTATAGGCAAAGGTAGCCGCATCATGCGTATTGAGCCCTTCTTCCATTTTGAGGGTCATCATTTCCACGACGATAATCGCATCATCCACCAATAGGCCTAAGGAGATGATTAAGGCACCGAGACTTACTTTATGCAGTTCGAGGCCATCCGCATACATCCCCACAAAGGTACTGGCCACAACGACCGGAATCGTAAGAGCTACCACAATCCCACTGCGTACACCAAGGGATATAAAGCTGACGATTAATACGATGACAATGGCTTCAAATAAAGAACGGGTAAATTCACTGATGGAATCATCCACCACTTTCGGTTGGTTGGATACCTGACTGACATCGAGTCCGGCCGGCAAGGCATCCTTATAGGACGCCATTTTAGCATCTAATGCCTTACCGAATTCAATATTATTGGCTCCCGGATCCATGGAAACGGCAATGCCTATGGCCGGTTTACCATTATAGTAGAACAGCGGACTTTGCGGTGATTCGTAGTCCATACGAACCGTGGCAATATCCCCTAAACGCAAGGTCTGTCCATTCACTTGGAGCGGCATTTCGCGAACGGAATCAACACTGTCAAAAAGACCGTTCACACGCAAATAGACATTATTCGTATCTGTATCAATCATACCGGCCGGCGCCATAGAGCTTTGCTGTTTTAAGGCATTCAAAATCGTCTGGGCACTTATCTGATAGGCCGACAATTTATCCTTATTCATTTCCACATAAAGAGTCTGTTCTTGCACACCTTTTAAATCTATACGTTTTACATTCGGTACACTGAGTAAAACGCGCTTAATATCTTCCGCATAAGCTCTTTTTTCTTCATAGGAATAGTCATCGCCGGTAAGAGCGTAAATTGTACCGTACACGTCGTCAAAACGATCATTAATAACAGGTCCCTGCACGCCGGATGGCAAGCTTGACCATTCATCATCAATCATGTGACGTACTTCCGTCCAAGCGGCCCGTACGTCGTCGCTTTTGACTGATTCTTTGAGGTTAATATAAATAACCGTTTTACCGCCATCCGTAAAACTCTTTGTATAATCAAGACCAGGTAAGTCGCGAATTTTTTCTTCCAGTTTATCCGTAACCTGTTCCGACATTTGCTGCGGTGACGCACCCGGCCAAGTGGCGGCTACAACCATGGTGCGAATCGTAAAATTCGGATCTTCCATACGACCGATTTTCATAAAGGAAAAACTGCCGATGGCAAAGAGCATGGCCATAAAGAAGTAAATGATAGACTTGTGTCTGAGGGCCCAATCAGCTAAGTTAAACTGCTTCATATGCGTACCTTAGCCCCTTCTTCCAATTTATCCGTACCGGCCGTTACAATGCGGTCACCGGCCTTCAAACCGGATACTACCATGACTTGATTATTACCTAAACTGCCTAAAGTAACATTTCGTAAATGCACCGTATTATCAGTGACTACATAGACTTGTCCCTGACTGTTTGGTGTCGGTTGACGCGTGCCTACTAAAGCCGTTAACGGAATCATTAATCCATTGCTATTTAATTGATTGAATACTACATTAGCAGTCATACCAAGCTGTAATTGAGCCGGCGGATTTGGTAAAGAAATTTTAACCGTATAGGTACGCGCCGTCGCATCCGGCACCGGAGAAATTTCACGTACTACACCGGCCGTTGTCACATTTGGTAAAGCCCAATAGGTTACGCTGGCCGGCGAACCAACGGCTACGGACGCCATCATTTGTTCCGGCAAGGCAATAACCGCTTCCGGTTCATTGCCGACCGCAATAGTACCTACAGTCTGACCGGCCGCTACGACCTGCCCCACTTCAATGGAGGCAGCCGTAATAATACCGTCAGCCGGTGCTGTTAATTGCGTGTAGTTTTGCTGATTGGCACTGGTCTGCACATTAGCCTGCGCCTGTGCCAATTGAGCGGCCGCTACTTTATAGGAGTTTTCCATCTGGTCTAATTGCAATTGACTGATTGCTTCTTCCGCATAGAGTTGGCGATAACGCTGTACATTGGTAGCTGCCAAATCATACTGTGACTGAGCCGCTGCCAAAGCACCCTCGGCATTTTGCAACTGACTGCTCGTATCGCCTTGGTCTAATATGGCCAGTACTTGACCGGCTCCGACGCGATCACCGATATTAAAATTCTTTTGAATGACACGTCCGCCGATTTGGAAGGACAACGCCGTTTCATTGCGGTTTTTAATGGTACCGGCCAAACTGTTTTCACCGGCTCCGCTCCCTTGCCCAACGACCTGCGTTTTAACCAACGGTGCTTTATCGCTCGTTTCGTCCGATGAGCCACACCCACTCACCAAGAGTAACAAACCTGTCAATAATGCTGTAATTATCGTGTATCGGCGCCAACTTCTCAGCCCGCTCATATGAATCTCCTCCTTATTTATTACCGGTAATATATATGTTAATTGTAAGAGTTATTCCCAATACTGTCAATTATTTTCAATATACTATGTACCTTATACTATCCGCCTTTAATTGGTGTTACAGTAATGCCAATAAGGTTTTATTTCCATATACTATGACTGTCAATAGGCCGATTTTGGCTTCATACCGGTTAGCGTATTCAATTCTTCATCAGATATAGCAATCGGTCCATTCATTAAAAGTTTAAGTGTTTCCAAGGTGTCCTTAATTTTTTCAGCCGGCACATTACTGAGAACCGATTTAAAATAAGCTTCTTCACGCTTATGCAAATCATTATGCACCAATGCCACAGCCGTTCCCAGTTCCGTATTACGCAATAATACAGCTTTTAAATCTTCTTTGTTGTGAAAACGAATGAGCAAATTGTTGGCCGCCAAACGTTTTACATACCGTGATAACAGCCCCTGTGAAAAGGGCATAGCCTTCAAAATTTCCTGATAGGTCCCCGTTTTATCCGGTTTAGCTTCCAAATAACTTAAGATTTGCATCTCCGAATGATTAAACTTTTTATTCATCAGCTTGTTTGCCGATTCACAAGGCACTGTATCAATATACGTTTCAATAGCCTCTTTTAGAAGACGTTTACGAACTTCCTGCACATATACAGCAAACAATGAAGCCGTAGTCACTAATTCTTTGTACGTATTTTCCATTGGTATTTACAACTCCGTATTTTTGTAGTTTTATACAGATGTTTAACACATCTCATAATAATCGTCTTTTAACTAAAAAAATCCTCATAGCTTTGGTCTTCGCCTACACTATGAGGATAGTTCTTATTCGTCGGCAGCTACTGTTTCCTCAATCGGCTCATGAACCACCATGATTTTATCGATGCGGACATTATCCATATCGACAATTTCAAAGGTATATGTTTCCCACACGTAGCGGTCCAGCTCTTTAGGAATGCGACCGAATAAATATGTCAAAAAGCCGCCCACCGTTTTATATAAATCTTTTTCTTCACCCGGTAATTCTTTGTTAATACCGAAATATTCTTTAAATTCATCAATGCTGAGTAGGCCGTCAACAAGCCAAGTTGTTTCCGTGCGCTGAATAATACGATTTTCTTCTTCTTTCAGCTCATCTTCGCTGGCCGGCATCAAACCAACCAATTTCTCCATGATGTCATGAAGTGTTACAAGCCCGCTGAAACCGCCGTATTCGTCGAGTACTACGGTTTCATGAATACCTTCCGAACGGAAAACTTCAAGAAGCTTCATAAGACTGATGGATTCCGGTACCATAACCGGCTGCTTGGTGCATTCTGCCACCAATTGTTTTAACGTCTTTTCCCCGCCTGCTTTCATATGCTCGGCGAACACATCAGCCACAATAACGAGACCTTCCAATTCATCCAAGGAATCGCGCCCTACGGGCAAACGATAATGTGTGGAGTTGCAAAGACGTTCTTTGATTTCTTCCTCCGGACTATTCAAATCAAGCCACTTAAGCTGTGTACGCGGTGTCATAACATCACCGGCATTTAAATCGGCCAAGCGGAATACATTATCTACAAGAATCGGTTCTTCTTTTTCAAAAGCCCCCAACTCAACACCTTGGGTTAACATTTTGTTGATTTCAAGTTCTGTAACCGGCGCTTCTTCTTTCTCTTTAACACCCAAGAGTTTTAATAAAAAGCTGGTGGATGAACTAAGCAAGGCTACCAGCGGCTTTGCTATAACCGAGAACGAATGCATCGGTACGGCCATAATAATGGCAATTCGTTCCGGTGCGTTCAACGCGATACGCTTCGGTACCAATTCACCCACAACGAGGGATAAATAGGTCGTCAACGATACGATAACAATAGGGCTTACCGAATCGGCATAAGGTGCCAAAACAGGTATATGTTCTTTAATGGCTTCTGCCATCGGCGTCGATAATGCGGCGCCGGAATACAAACCGGTTACGATACCGATTAAGGTAATCCCGATTTGAATAGTAGAAAACATCTGATTCGGATCTTCCGATAATTGAATCGCCCGCTGTGCCCCGGTACTGCCTTTTTCGGCACTATCTTCCAATAAACCCTTACGGGCATTGACTATGGCTAATTCTGTCATGGAGAAAATACCATTTGCTATAATGAGCAAGAAAATTATGAGTATCTCCAGACCCACGTCACCATCCACTAATGAATCACTCTCCTCTTACTTACAGTGGATACTATCTGTCAGACTAACTTCAGCCTGTACTTACCGTATAGTATATCAAAAATTGAATATTTTCGCTATATTGAGTCTTACTGCCTCTATTTGTAAAAGATTAACTGTCGGTATATTGCCTAAGTTAAAGCATAGAGTATTATAATACTCACGGCATAATGCAAAAACACCCTGTCGCTGCGTATTGCGACAGGGTGTTTTCATAGAATATATCGAAGGGCTAAGCCTATTTTGCTTGGCATTTATGCCTAAAATGCCAAGCATCTATCAGATAAACGTTTTAACTTTAATAAAACGGGAACCCGAGAACTGATTGTACAGCTTCAATTAATAATACTACAATTAACTCTAAATTAACCTGAATTATTTATTTAGAATCGCTTTTACGTCTTTAACGATTAATTCAGGGGACAAGTGGTAACGAGCTACCAATTCATCCATAGGAACACGGTCGTTTACTTCTTTTTTCATACCGATGTTCAATACTTTCATATCAGCTAACCCGTAGAAACGGGACACTTTTTCACCAAAACCGCCGTCCAATACGCCGTCTTCCAAAGTAACTACGAGGCTGTGGTCCGCTTTTAAGCTTTCCAAAGTGTCAGCATCCACTTCAGAGGATAAACGAGGATTTACAACGGTTGCATCAATACCTAATTCGGCTTTTAACGCATCTTTAGTGCGTAATGCCAAATCATAGAAAGCACCTAAGCCCAAGAGTGCTACCGTATTACCTTTAACTGTTACCTGATTGCTCAAATCACCGTTAAATGCTTTACCGGCATCATAGGTCTGAACTTTACCGCCCGGTACGCGAATCATTACTGGGAAATCAGTTTGTTCCAAGGACCAGTCAAGCATGGCCAATAATTCTTCTTTTGTAGCCGGCGACAATACACGAAGGTTTGGAATGGTGCTCATCATCGCCAAATCAAAAGCACTGGAGTGCGTTGCATCCATTGGCGAAATACCACCGCCCAACGGGAAGGATAAAATAGTAACGGCATTGTTATTCAAAGCCATATCCTGAGTCAATTGGTCATAGGTACGTTGTAAGAAGGTAGCCGCATCAAGGATTACCGGTTTACCGCCGTTTTTAGCAATACCGGCCGCCATAGCCACCATATGTTCTTCCGCAATACCTACATCAATGAATTGTTTGCCCGCTTCGGCACGACGTTGTGGGTTAAAACCGGCAATGCCCGGTACACCGGCCGTTAAACCAACTACGGTAGGATCTTGTTTCATTTTTTCAAGTAAATGGGTCGCAATAATGTCATCGAAATGTTCTTCTTTCATGTACGCATCCACATCAAAATGTTTGCCCATAATGTAGTGATATGATTCTTTATCTGCTTCTGCTTCCGGTAACCCTTTACCTTTAACAGTTACCATATGAATTACGATTGGATGATCGAGGTCTTTAACCACTTTGAATGTTTCAATCAAGGATTCCAAATCATGACCGTCTTCTACGAATACATAGTCAAGCCCCATAGTTTTGAAGAAGTTGTTTTCCGCTTTGCCTTTGCTGTCGCGCAAGGTTTTGAAGTGTGCGTAGAAACCGCCTTCGTTCGGAGCGATGGACATATCGTTATCGTTAAACAATACGATGAAGTTGCTGCCCAATGTAGCACTTACATTAAGGCCTTCCAAGGCTTCGCCGCCGGACATGGAGCCGTCACCGATGATGGCGATTACATTGCCGTCTTCCCCTTTAAGATCACGTGCTTTAGCCAAACCTGACGCAAGACTTACGGACGTGGAGGTATGACCTACGGTAAAGAAATCATGGTCACTTTCATTCGGATTGGTATAGCCGGAGTATTTGCTGTAAGACGCAGGGTCGGTAAAACCTTCTTTACGACCGGTCAACATTTTATGAATGTAGGACTGATGGGATACGTCAAATACAAATTTATCTTTTGGCGAATCAAACACATAGTGAAGAGCCAAGGTTGCTTCCACAAACCCAAGGTTCGGAGCCATATGGCCACCGGTTTCAGTAACACGAGTAATCAATACTTCGCGAATTTCCTGAGCCAATGTTTTTAATTCTTCAATACTCATACCTTTAATATCCTTAGGACTGTTTACTTTGTTTAATAAGTTCATACTATCTTCCTTTCTAAACACCATATATATAATCCGTATATCATACATTGTTATCCAACTTAGGATTTGCAAAACTATTATGAATACGACTTACTAACGATTTGTTTTAAACAAAAAAAGTTCTGTAATCTTCACTGTGACTCACATTTCGTAGTCATCAGCGGTGATTACAGAACTCATTATAGAACTTGAAGTCGACTTCAAGTCAAGCATTAAATTTAAATTTTTCTATTTAATTTTAAAATTTCGTTCAACGAATGATGCATATATCCCTTAGAAACCGCTCTAATATCAGTTTTTATGACCATATCGATGGTTTTAAAATTTTTTAGAAATATCAAGAAATTAAGAACTTTGCGGATTATTTTTCGTAATCTCGATCCAAATTAACTTCTTTTAACGGAATAACATGAGTTTTATATTTGCTCTTATACGCCGCATATACCAACAAGAATACCGGAATACCGATATAGGCTACGCTGGCACCGTACCAGTCAATCGTTTCACCGGTGAACGCTGTATAGTTCTGACCGGCAATGATGATAAGACATAAAACGGTAGCAAAAATAGGACCGAATGGATAGAACAAGGCTTTAAACGGAATGGCATCCAAGCTTTTACCCTGTGCATGGAATGCACGACGGAAGCGATAATGAGCAATGGCAATCCCGAGCCATGCAATAAAACCACTCATACCACTGATATTGATTAACCAGTTGTACGCAGTACCTTCACCGATTAAGGAAGTTAAGAATGCAAATACACCGAAAGCTGCCGTTGCTAATAAAGCAGGTACCGGTACACCACGGGAATTCAATTTAGTAAATACCTTAGGTGCATCCCCTTCTTTAGCCATGGCATATAGCATGCGGGTAGATGCATAAAGACCGGAGTTACCGGCAGACAATACGGCCGTTAAAATAATAGCATTGATGAAGCTGGCCGCAAAGGCAAAACCGAAACGATCGAGTACCAAGGTAAATGGGCTGATAGCGACATTTTCAACACTGGAATTCAATAAATTCGGATCATCGTAAGGAATCAAGAAACCGATGACTACGAAAGCACCGATATAGAATAATAAAATACGCCAAAAAATGGAGTGAATTGCTTTAGGAATATTTTTTTCCGGATCTTCCGATTCACCGGCAGCTACCCCGATTAATTCCGTACCTTGGAAGGAAAAGCCCGCTACCATGAAGATGTCCATAATAGATGCAAAACCGCCTACAAACGGTGCTTCACCGCGTGTCCAGTTTTCAAAGCCCGGCGATGTACCGCCAATGCCCAAGATAAGCATGGTACCTACAAATAAGAATACGAAAACAGTAATAACCTTCATACTGGAGAAGAAATATTCACTTTCCCCGAAGGAACGGGTCGATAAATAGTTCATCAAGAATAAAGCCGCCAAGAACAAGGCCGACCATACGATGGCCGGAATGTCCGGGAACCAGTATTTCATGATTAAAGCACCGGCAACAAGTTCCGCCGCCAAGGTAATCGCCCAGTTAAACCAGTAATTCCACCCTAAAGCAAAGCCGAAAGCCGGATCTACATAACGGGATGCATACGTACCGAACGAACCCGGTACCGGTAAATAGGTAGCCATTTCACCTAAACTGGTCATCAAGAAATAAACCATAATACCGATAAAACCATAGGCTACCAAAGCGCCGCCCGGGCCGGCGGTGCTAACTACTTCACCGCCTGCTACGAAGAGGCCCGTACCAATGGAGCCGCCCAAGGCAATCATATTCATGTGGCGCGATTTCAGACTTCTTTTTAATTTAGTATTCGCTGCATCACTCATACACTATCCTCCCACCCTACAAGTCTAAATTACGAACTAATTTAGCATTATCTTCAATAAATTTGCGACGCGGTTCTACTTTATCCCCCATGAGTACACTAAAAATCTTATCGGCCTCAATGGAATCTTCCAAACTTACCTGCAAAATAGTACGATTTTCCGGATTCATGGTTGTTTCCCAAAGCTGTTCCGGATTCATTTCACCTAAACCTTTGTAACGCTGAATCGTAATATTGTCACGACCGATCTCATCTAGCTTAGCGGCCATTTCAGCATCACTGTATACATACCAATGACCTTTGCCTTTTTTGATTTGATACAATGGCGGCTGCGCAATATATACACGTCCTTCTTCGATGAGCGGTTTCATATAACGATAGAAGAAGGTCAATAAAAGCGTACGAATATGGGCGCCGTCAACGTCCGCATCGGTCATGATAATAATTTTGTGATAACGACTCTTATCGAGATCAAAATCCTCCCCAATACCGGTCCCGAAGGCCGTAATCATGGAGCGAATTTCATTATTAGCTAGAATTTTATCTAAACGAGCTTTTTCTACGTTCAAAATCTTACCGCGCAACGGCAAAATTGCCTGGTAACGACGGTCACGGCCCTGTTTGGCACTACCGCCCGCAGAATCACCTTCGACGAGATAAATTTCGGTCATAAGCGGATCTTTTTCAGAGCAATCTGCCAATTTCCCCGGTAAAGAACTTACTTCAAGCGCATTTTTACGACGAGTCAATTCGCGAGCTTTACGAGCCGCTTCACGAGCACGGGTAGCGCTGGTTGCTTTTTCAATAATACGTTTAGCTTCTGCCGGATGTTCTTCAAGAAAAGTTTTAAGACCTTCCGACACAACCGTATCGGTAATGCCTTTAACTTCACTGTTACCCAGTTTTGCTTTCGTCTGACCTTCAAACTGAGGATCTAACACTTTTACACTGATAACGGCAGCCAAACCTTCGCGCACGTCTTCGCCGGATAAATTGCTTTCATTGTCCTTAATAAGACCGGATTTACGACCGTAATCATTTAAAGTACGCGTCAAAGCACTGCGGAAACCGCTTAAATGGGTACCACCGTCAATAGTGTTAATATTATTTACAAAAGAAAATAAGGTTTCGCTATAGCTGTCATTGTATTGGAAAGCTACATCTACGACTACATCGTCACGAGTATTTTCCACATCGATAACAGTAGGGTTAACCAAGTTTTTCCCTTCGTTTAAAAATTCAACAAAGGATGTAATACCGCCTTCATACATGAAGCTTTCTACTAAATTTTCTTCCGGACGTTTATCCGTAAGGGTAATACGGAGGCCTTTGTTCAAGAAAGCCAATTCCTGTAAACGAGTACGTAATACGCCGAAATCAAATACGATAGTTTCAAAAATTTCCGCATCCGGTTTAAACGTAACGGTTGTACCGGTGTCTTTAGCTTCACCGATTACTTTTAACGGTGTTTGCAAATGACCGCGTGCAAAGGTAATTTCCTGTTCCTTGCCGTCCTGACGAACTTTAACAATCGTCCATTCACTCAATGCATTAACTACAGAAATACCTACGCCATGGAGGCCGCCGGATACTTTGTAACCGCCGCCGCCGAATTTACCGCCGGCATGCAATTTGGTTAAAACCAATTCAACCGCCGGAACGCCTGTTTCATGCATACCTGTCGGAATACCGCGGCCGTCATCGGTAACGGTAACGCTGTTATCTTCATTAATGCTGACTTCAATATGAGTACAATAGCCGGCTAAGGCTTCGTCCACACTGTTATCAACAACTTCATATACTAAATGGTGCAACCCTTTAGATGATGTACTCCCTATGTACATCCCCGGGCGGCGTCGTACCGCTTCCAGGCCTTCTAAGACCTGTATATTATCGGCACTATAATTCTGTTCTGCCATTCCATATCCTCCCTAATTTCAGTAATAAACCATATCTATGGGGATTTAGCTTTATAAAACAATTATCCTTAATTATACTCTATTTTTATCGTTTTGTGTATAAGCTTACCGGAATACCGGTAGCGGCACGCTGTAAACGGCGGCCTACGCCGGTAATAGACATACTTAAGCCATAAACCGCATCCACTGTAACCAAGTAGCATTCAATCGGTTCATCCGGAAAAACTTGGATTACATCCTTGTTCTGCCATTGCTTATTGCGACGGCGCCGCCCTTTTAAAAGCGGAATATCCTGTACCACCGCCACGATATCTTCAATAGACACGCTATACGTATCCGATAAATGAACGAACATACATCTTACCATCACTTTCTCTATATTTCAATTGCTTTGCGGTTTATGAGACTTTACAGCCTCCTTGTATTGAGCCCGCATTTTTAAAACCGAATTGCGTACAAACTCCGGTTTTAGCTGTTCTGCTTTTTTGTGCGTAATCAGCATTAACAGCATATATATATCATAATTCTCGTTGGATTCTTCTTTGACGACTCGATTTCTGAAAAAATACACGCATTCACGATGAGCCAACTGATAATCGGACATAGTGCACTGTGGTACATGTTGACGCATTTCATCATATACGGCAAAGGGTTCTTGCATCAATCGATCTTTAATACCATTAATATGCTGACGATATAAAAAAGCCTCATGTTCCTGCGTTTTTATAGTACAGGATGAGCAAAGAGTCTCACCAGGACCAATAAGTTTTTCACAGCATTCACAATTATGATAACCATGGTCCTTTAGATAGACTGTCTTCTTATATTGCTTTATCTGCACATCTTTCAACTGCCGGCGCAATTCTTCGCTTTTTATATTCGCCACCGATGAGTCTATTTGAGCCATCACATCAATGGGAATAGGAATCGCTTTAAAATTAATGAGCACCCGCTCATAGGAATCCGTGTGTTTTGCTGTGCCCATATAGGCCGATGTATCACCCTTGGTTAATCCTTGACCATGGGACGATGTAACCGACACTGCATCGACGGGCTGAATCGCTTTCAAATAGCTTTGCCGATACATGGTGCATTCTAACTCTGTAATAAGCTCCGAGCCGTAAAAGTCATTAATCTTTTTCAATAATTGACGTTTCATCATCTGAAGTTGCTGCAAACAGGGGGATGTCATGGCCGCCACTTTAATAATAGGCGGCTTAATTTCAAGCACTTTAGTCTGTTTGCCCAGCACCGCCCCCACAACTTTAGGCCAATGATGATACAGGCGCATGACGGCGAATTGTTTGAATACGTTGAACGATTTATATTTACTGTTCAAATGCGTATCATATTGCCGCACATGGGCATCCGGCTTATAGCCGATGGGTCCGGCCGGCCGATTGGAGGCCAACAGACCTTCAATATAGCGGACTGTTACATCGTCCCCCGCAGCGGCCTCAGTCTTTGCCTCGGAGACTGCCGGTTGTATGCCGTTTTTCGACTCAAACGTTTCGCTCATCATGATCACCGCCTTTCACAATTAATGAGTTCCACATCACTCAATTGTTTCACATCTTCCAAATCGGTCGTGGTTATAAACGTTTGGATTTTTTTATGGATAAAATTCAACAGATTTTGCCGCCGCTCCTTATCCAATTCACTGAGCACGTCATCCAATAGCAATATAGGATACTCGCCCACTTCCGATTTGATATATTCCAATTCACTTAATTTAAGCGATAAAATAGCCGTTCGTTGCTGACCTTGCGAGCCAAATCGTTTCAAATCCATAGGACCGGAAAAGAAGCCTAAATCAT
The DNA here is from genome assembly GCF_000431435.1 of Veillonella sp. CAG:933. NCBI lineage: Bacteria > Bacillati > Bacillota > Negativicutes > Veillonellales > Veillonellaceae > Veillonella > Veillonella sp. CAG:933. The sequence continues at coordinate 16,522 of NZ_HF986158.1, read as the reverse complement.
CACGATGAGGACCAAAAGAGGTACTCATGCGATGCCGATCCACCGGTAAATTAGCCTGCAATTGCTCATAAAACGCTTGCGGTTCGGTTAAAAATCCATTTGAAATTTGATGTTGCTCATAGGTAAGCTTTAAATTTTCTTTGCCCCCTGTGAGTTTACGATTCATCAAATCCAGCAAAAGATTAATTTTACGCAAACTGTCGAGTCGTTTTTTTATAATAAATGACCCGGTCTCCGCCAACTGTGTATCCCATTCGGCTAAAGAAATATCTCGCTTGCCGTAAGAATCTTTTAATACTTTATTACGTTGCTGCAAAATCTTATTATACAAGCGCAGTTGCTGATAATATAACGCACTTGTCTGCGATATTTCAATATCTAAAAAGCGACGCCTTAAAGAGGGACTGCCTTTTATGAGCTGTAAATCTTCAGGACTGAAAAGAACGGTATTCAAGGTGCCTACTAATTCTTTTTGTAAAATTCGGTTACCGTTGAGACGAATATCTTTCTTTTCCTTGCCACTGAGCTTCAAATTGATTTTGTGTTTCGTATCGCGCTTCGTAAATTCCACAATAATCCCCGCTTCGGTAGCACCAAATTGCAGTAAATCCTGTGTATCATTGGTACGAAAACTGCGGCCGATGGTGCTGACATACAAGGCTTCTAAGAGATTACTCTTGCCTACACCATTGAGTCCGTGAAGAACGATGATATGGGGCGGAAAGGTCCAATTGGCATGCTCGTAATTTCTGAAATTAACGAGTTCCAAGGAGTGAATGTTCACTCGCCGGCCTCCTCTTTAACAACGACCAAGGTACCGATACCTTGAATTTCAACTAAGTCATCAGGGTATATTTTCTTACGTTTTTCATGGCAAACTTCGCCATTTACTTTGATTTTCTCATCATCAAGCAAAAATTTAATTTGACCGCCCGTGCCAATAATTTGTTCCAATTTTAATAATTGATCCAATTTAATGTAAGGCGTGTAAATTTCTACTTGAATCGGTTCTGTTTTACTCATAATTGCCTCCTCACAAAACGTGATGTTAACTCTGCAACTATATATTATTAATATAAGCTTATAGCTCAGTCTATTCTTAGTTCGTGCGAACCGGCGTTACTACATAGGTATAATTTGGATTATCATCCTGGCGAATAACAACGGGACCGTTCTGTTTTAAGTATAAATGAATTCTGTCGCCGCTGCTGTGACGCAAAATATCGCCAATATAACGACCGTTAAAGGAAATAGTAAACGGCGTACCTTTAAATTCGCAAAGTACTTCTTCTTTAGCCATGCCGATTTCAGCATTTTGCGTAGATAAAGTAACTTCTTTTTCATCCCAATCATAGCGAATAACATTGTAGCTCGCATCCTTAGCCAATAAGGAAACACGATCTACGGCACCGGCAAAATCGCGACTGTTTAAAATCGCACTGGAATCGAATTGCGATGGGATTACTTTTTCATAATCAGGATACTGACCTTCAATCAAACGAGAGAATAAGTAAATAGTATCAAATAAGAATACTACATTCGTACGATTCCAAATGATGCGAACTACGGTTGGCTGATCCGTTGGTAATAAACGGGATACTTCAGCCAATGTTTTGGTTGGAATCAAAATACGCATAGCCGCCGGCATAGGTGCATCTAAGTTGATTTTCTTAACGGCCATACGGTGAGTATCTGTAGCTACCATAGTTAAATTGGTGCTTTCACCTTCCAATAAAGCACCGGTAAAAATCGGACGATCATCATCATTGGCAGCTGCGTAATTAGTTAAATCAATCATTTGTTTAAATTGTTCGCCGTCTACATCAATGTGATTTTCATCGTGAATCTGTTCAACTAAGTTGAAATCATCCGGATCCATGGTAATAAGATTGAATTGAGAACTTTCAGAACTTAATAATAATTGTTTAGTTTCTGCATTAGATTCTAAAGTAATGGTATCGGTTGGTGTTTTACGAACCCATTCTTGGAAATAACGCGTGCTGAGAACGATAGTACCTTCTTCGATAATATTAGCATCAATAGTAATGCGGATACCGATTTCATAATCATTGGCCTGCATTTCTACTTTACCGTTTTTAGTTGTTATATATATAGCACCGGGTAAATTAGAACTTGTTTTGTTCTGACTAACCTTGGCTAAGGCATTAATCGCTTTTTGTAACGTATCTTTTGCAAATTGGATTTTCATGGACTGTCTCCTTTACTATTATGGATGTGATTAAGTTTTTAATTATTAGTAGTCTTAGTAGTAGGGGCGGTGTATAAGTGGATAAGCTGTTTGAAGTGGCATTTTTAATAGGTTTTCCATATGGGTATAAGTTTGTGAATAGAAGGAAAAAGTTATCCACTTATGAACTTTTAGAGTCGTTCTTGTCAATAACTTGGAAGTTAATCACTAACTATACACAACTTATTCACAGAGTTATCCACAACCGTTAATCCTTAGGTATCTTCGTTGATTTTACTGATAATATCATCGATAGTTCGCTTTAAATCAGTACTTTTAGCTAGGTCTTCACTGATTTTATTATACGCATGAAGAGCTGTGGTGTGATCCTTTTTGCCAAAAGCTTGCGAAATTTGTGGAAAACTTTCATTGATGAGTTCACGGCACAGATACATAGCGATTTGGCGCGGATGAGCGTATTGCTTATTCCGTTTCTGACCGACTAAGAATTCTTTTTTGATTTTGAAATAATCAGAAATAAAATCTTGAATATAGGCAACGGATAATACGGATTTTTTGCTTTCCGGAATGAGATCACGCAGGATATAGCGCGTATATTCCACGGTAATTTGATCGAGTTTATTATCCAATTCAGCGGCGGTGATTAATTTGGTAAGGGCACCTTGTAAATCACGAACGCTACGGTTGTAATAGGTGTTGCCAAAGAAACGAATCACTTCGTTCGGAATGTTAAGATTTGGCAGTAATTCACGCTGTTTGTCCACATAGGAGCGCGTGATGGCTTCCAAAGTTTCGGAGTTTGGCGGATCGATGGTTACCACCAGGCCGGAACTGAATCGTGTACGCAAGCGATCTTCCATTTGTTCCATATCTTGTGGTAAAACATCACTGGTGAGGACAATCTGTTTTTTACTGTCCGTTAAGGCATTAAAAGTATGGAAAAATTCCATTTGCGTACCGGCGTAGCGTTTTTCTTGAATAAATTGAATGTCATCAATCAAGAGAACATCGACTTTACGGAATGTGCTGCGGAATATATCCATATTGGTTTGGCCGTAACGAATAGATTGAACGAAGAGGTTCAAGAAGTTTTCACTGGTGATACACATGATTTGTAAATGGGGATAACGACGATGAATTTCATTGCCGATAGCATGCATTAAGTGAGTTTTACCGAGACCTGATTTACCGTAAATAAAGAACGGATTATAGCGATTGGCCGGATTTTCCGCAATATTTTGTGCTGCCACATAGGCCATTTGGCTGGAGCCGCCGGCAATAAAGGTGGCAAAGGTGTAATCCGGATTTAATTTTAAAATAGATTCATTATTTTTATATAAGGTTGTTTGACTGCTGTTAGACTGCATAGATGCCGCTTCTTGCGGTATTTCCGACGGTGGGAATAAACTATCCGATTCCATCGGTGAAGTACTTGGAATATACGGGCCGGATTTAGTGGCGTCGTTTTTACGTACAGAATCAACTACAACCGGCTCATCATAATTCGGTGTATGCAGCGGTGTTTGTGACGGCGCCGGTGCGGCCGGTGGTAAACCGTATTGACTGGCTAATTGATCGTAGGCGCTATAATTCGGCGCATGGGTTGCCGTTTCATTGGCATGAGCGGCTGTTTCATACGGTGCGTTTTCATACTCATTCATGTCATAGCCCGATTCATTGCCCAGTTGTGATTGCGGCATAGAAGCGATTTGACTATCGTCATAGTTTGCCGGTTGATTGGTAAAAGCCGTTGGTTCCGGTGGCGTCATTACACTCGGTTGGGCAACGGTTGTTTTCACCTCTTCGTGAAGGGTCGCCGGCTCTTTGTCGCCCGGTGTTGTAATAATAATTGTAAGTGGAGAATTGTTTTTGGTTAAACGCTGCCAAACATTATTTACGGAATTTTGAAAAGCATTTTTTATCATCGGTTCGTTTTCGATAAAATCCTTAATATACGTTTGCATCGTGGTTAATGTAAGGGTCTTACTGATTTCGTCCAATTGTAACGGGAGCAATCGTATAATCGTGCTTTCTAAAATTTCTTTTGGTAATGTGGCTTCAATATCTTCGCGTACTTTATTCCAAAAATCGTTAAGATTGATGTTTGACATACCATTTCCTTCCCAGGGTGTCATACTGTGAATAACTAAAAATACCTAACCTGTGTATAACTTCGTTTTTTGTGAAAAAAGAGAAAAAATAAATAGGTTAGAACAACTGATAAACACTGACTTTATACTGTTATCACTTCTGTTGTGGATAAGTAGTGCATAAGTTGTGTATATCTTGTTGATAACCTAGTTTTGTTAGTCACAATATGATATTCCTTTTATATTTCATCCTCTATATTTTATCAGAAATAGGAAGAATTGTCATCGTAGTTGTGGATATCTTTTTGGCGTTATTAAGAGTATAATGTATATATTATATATCCACAGTATATGGCTAATAATGATTGAATCTATCGAGTGAGTATTGACATTACATGGCTTTATATTTATAATTATGCTGTTATGGTATAAGTAATTACAAGAACAATCTCAAGGAGGTGTTTTATACATGAAACGTACATATCAGCCAAATACTCTTTGGAGAAAACGTACTCATGGTTTCCGTGAACGTATGAAGACTATTGGCGGCCGTCTTGTTTTGAAAAGACGTCGTGCTAAAGGCAGAAAGAAATTATCTGCATAATATAATAGCTTTTAGGCAGGAGAAAAAACTTGGCGCTGCTGCCAAGTTTTTCTATTCATAATGGCATGGGATGATGATATGAGTGAATTGACATTTAAATTAGATAAAGAACGAAGAATTCGTAAAAACAGTGAATATCGTCTTGTCTATAAACATGGCAATTATGAAGTAGGTCGTCTCTGTGTAGTTTACCGTATGCCCGTGGCCAAGCAGGCTACCCGGATCGGTTTTGTAACCGGTAAAAAGGTAGGCGGTGCGGTGGAGCGCAACAGGGCGCGCAGGCTTATGAAAGAAGTGTATCGTCTTAATCAGCATGCTATCCGAGAAGGCTATGCTATTGTGGTTGTAGGGCGGGCTCGCATGGCGAGTGCCACCTATGATCAAGCGTGTAAGGAAATGATGTATCTTTTTAAAAAGAGCAAATTACTTAAAAGTAATGAAGCTTAGAAAGAGGCGTATCCATGAAACGCTGTTTGACCTTCTTAACCAAACTGTTGAATATGCTATTCATCGGCTTGGTACAATTTTATCGCTATGGAATTTCTCCATTAAAGCCTAAAACTTGTCGATTTTATCCCTCATGTTCGACGTATACCTTGGAAGCATTACGCAAATATGGACCTTTTAAAGGCAGTTATTTAGGAATTCGGCGCATTTTACGTTGTCATCCCTTTAATCCGGGCGGCTACGATCCGGTTCCGTGATAACACAAATTTGGAAATGTCAAAGTGTCTGTATGGATGAAATATAGACCATACCATAACGTATATAGACACGCAAAGGCCATTTGTATTCGTCATTAATACTCGTATAGGAGCAAACTAATGGAAATTTTTCAGGTATTAGTTGATTTTATGCGGACCTTGCTTACGTATTGCTATAATCTTACAGAAGCATTAGGGTTCCCAAGCTATGGTATAGCGATCATTATTATGACCATCGGGATTAAGGCAATCCTGGCGCCGTTGACGGCTAAACAGGTCAAATCTATGAAGGGCATGCAGAAATTGCAGCCTAAAATGAAAGAGATTCAGAATAAATACAAGAATGATCCACAGCGTGCGCAACAGGAAATTGCTAAGATGTATAAAGAATTAGGCGTTAATCCTTTATCCGGTTGTTTACCGCTATTGGTGCAAATGCCGTTTTTAATCGCTATTTTCTACGCGTTGCAAGGCTATCCATATGATCCTGCATATGAAAGCTTCTTATGGTTGCCAAGCTTGGGTGAAGCGGATCATTTGTATATTTTACCTGTATTAAGTGCTCTTTCTACATTTGTAATGAGCAAACAAACTGCGCAAGATGCTACCGGTGCTGGTGCCGGCCAACAGAAGATAATGCAGATTTTCATGCCTTTATTCATTGGTTATATCAGCTTGAATTTCCCAAGCGGTTTGGTTATTTACTGGGTTGTATCAAACATATTCCAAATGATTCAGCAGTTCTTTATCTATCGCAACGATAATAAGGAGGCTTAATTATGGATTATATTGAAGTTTCAGCAAAAACGATTGCTGATGCCGTTGCCAAAGGCACCGAACAGCTTAAAGCTGACGGTAAGGTCGTAACCGATACGAAAGTATTGGAACAGCCTTCCAGCGGTTTCTTGGGTATTGGTCGTCGCGATGCGTTAGTGCGTTTATATTTTGAAGAAGCTCCGTTGACTGAAAAAGTAGCTTTTGCAGCTGAACAGGCCGCAGCCAATGTACAGGCTACGGCACAGACTAAAGTAGCGGAAGCAAAAACAGCAGTTAGTGAAGCTTCTGAATTTGTGCAGGAAAAAGTAGCTGACGCTAAAAGCACGGCTGTAGAAGTAGCCGAAGCAGCGCAGCAAAAATTCAATGAAGTAGCGGAAGCGGCTCAACAAAAAGCCGGTGAAGTTTCTGAATTGGCGCAGCAAAAATTCGGCGAAGTGAAAGAACAGGCTGCCGAACTTGCTGATAAAGCACAGCAACATTTAGGTGAAGCAGCTGATGCGGCACAAGCAAAAATTGCTAATGTGAAAGCGCAGGCAAAAGATGTAGCGGTTGATGTAAAAGATACCGTTGCGGATACATTAGCTGATGCTAAAGAGACTGCGGAAGATGCGGCAACTACCGTTGCAGCGGCTGTAAAACCGCAACGTGAACCGGTTTCTAAAGAAGAACAGATGGTGATTGCCGATAAAGGTAAACAGTTCTTACAAGATATGTTTAGCAAAATGGGCTTATCCGTTCAGATTGAAAAAATGATGACTGCTGAGAAAATCACATTCCAGATTCATGGTGAAGAATTAGGTATTTTAATCGGCAAACATGGTCAAACCTTGGATGCTATTCAATACTTAACAAACTTGGTGGCTAATAAAGAAGTAGCCGGCCATTGTCATATCGTAGTGGATGTAGAAAATTATCGCTCTCGTCGTGAAGAAACTTTGGTTAATTTGGCTAAACGCCTTGCCTCGAAGGTAAAACGAAATCGTCAAAAGATTTCCTTGGAACCTATGAGTGCATTCGAGCGTAAAATTATTCATTTAACGCTCCAAAACGAAGTACATATTGTGACTGATAGTGAAGGTGAAGAACCGTATCGTCACGTAGTCATTGCTTATAAACGATAAGCTATGTGCGAGTCATAAAACCCGATCTATGATCGGGTTTTATTTTTACACAAGGGAGAACACCATGTACACAGAAGATACGATTGCTGCCATTGCGACGCCACCCGGCATCGGCGGGGTTGGCATTATTCGCGTCAGTGGCACTCGTTGCTTTGAAATAGTTGGTTCTGTTTTTAAAGCACAGGGAACCGTACCTTTAGAAAAACGGCCGAATCGAACCATTCAATATGGTCATATTATAGATCCTCAGAAACAGGATGAAATCCTTGATGAGGTCCTTGTTTTAATCATGAAAGGTCCAAAGTCGTTTACGGCGGAGGATGTTATAGAAGTACAGTGCCACGGCGGGATTATCGTGGTGCGTGAAATTTTGAAATTATTGCTTCGTCAGGGGGCTCGCTTGGCCGAGCCGGGTGAATTTACGAAACGGGCGTTTTTAAACGGCCGCATCGACCTTACCCAGGCGGAAGCTGTTATAGATATTATAGAGGCAAAATCGGAGCAATCTTTGGCGGTTGCGGTAAAACAGCTGGATGGTACTTTGGCAGGTATGATTCGCACCATTAGAGAACAGTTGATTGAGTTAATTTCACATCTGGAAGTGGCTATTGATTATCCGGAAGAAGACATTGAAGAACTTACGATGGATGAAACGGCGGATAAATTGCGGCCTATTTTAGCTAAAATCAATCAATTATTGGCTACGGCTAACCGTGGGCGCTTGTTGCGTGATGGCATTATGACGGCTATTGTGGGACGTCCGAATGCAGGTAAGTCGAGCCTTATGAATGCTCTTTTGCGTGAAAATCGTGCTATTGTTACGGATATTCCGGGTACCACCCGTGACAGCATTGAAGAAGCTATTACTATTGAGGGAATTCCGGTTCGTTTGATTGATACAGCCGGCATTCGTGAGACCGATGATATCGTGGAAAAACTCGGTGTAGATCGAGCTAAAGAGTATTTGGATAAAGCTCAAATCGTAGTGTGCGTTATTGATGCATCGGAGCCTATGACGGCGGAGGAAGAAGCCATTTTACGTGAAGCTTCTCATAAAAATACCATCGTATTCCTCAATAAAGCCGATAAGGGCGCGGTCATTACGGCCGATACGGTGGCTCAATACGGTCAATTTGCCGCTATTGCACCGATTAGTGCTGCTAACGGTGAAGGCATGGATGTGTTGGCTGATGCTGTCAAAGAATTGGTATATGGCGGTACGGTTCAAAATGAATCATCCGCTATGCTTAGCAATGTGCGCCATATTACTTTGATGGAGCAGGCTAAATCGCAGATTGAACAGTCTTTGAATAATATTGAGTCCGGCTTGCCGGTTGATTTTATCGTTACTGATGTACGCACTGCTTGGGAGCAACTGGGGGATATTACGGGGGACAGTTTGCGCGAATCCTTAGTAGATGAATTATTCAGTCGTTTTTGCTTAGGTAAATAATTAGGTAAATAAAATAGTGTAAATTTCAAAATTTGACTATTTTGTTTAAGTAAAACTTTTGGTAATTTCTTGGTTGTCATATAGGTTTTTGCTTAGACAACTGAATTTGCTTATAATGTAAATTACAGACCTCAAATGAGGTTGGTATAAAATTACTGAACAATAGTGCCTCGAGAGAGGGATAGGAGATAGTATGTATACAGTAGATACGTATGACGTCATTGTCATCGGTGGCGGTCATGCCGGTTGCGAAGCGGCCTTGGCTACAGCCCGTATGGGCCAACGCACGCTTATGGCAACTCTTAATTTAGATAATATTGCTTTGATGCCTTGTAATCCGGCCGTAGGTGGCCCGGGTAAAAGTCATTTGGTGTATGAACTGGATGCTTTAGGCGGTCAAATGGCTATTAATGCGGATGCTACAGCCATTCAGATGCGCATGCTGAACATGGGTAAGGGTCCGGCCGTGCATTCCTTGCGTGCTCAGTCTGATAAAGTGGCTTATCAGCGTTTGATGAAAGAAACCCTTGAAAATACGGATAATCTGAATGTAAAACAGATTATGGTAAATGAACTGCTTATCGAAGATGGTGAAGTAAAGGGTATTTTGAGTGAATTGGGCGAAGTATATGAAGCGAAAGCTATCATTCTTTGCACCGGTACTTACTTGAAAGGTAAAATTATTCTTGGTGAATTGACCTATACCGGCGGTCCTAACGGTCAGCGTACAGCTGAATTATTGTCTGATTCGCTTCGTAAAAACGGCATTGAATTGATGCGTTTTAAAACAGGTACGCCGGCTCGTGTGGATAAACGTTCTTTAACTTTGGATCACATGGTAGAACAACCGGGCGACAGCAAGTACCGCGCCTTCTCTTTCATGTCTGATTGGACTGATCGCAATGAACAGATTTGCTGGCTTACCTATACTACGGAAGAAACTCATGATATCATTCGCGGAAACTTAAACCGGGCACCGATGTATACCGGTATCATTGAAGGTACGGGCCCTCGTTATTGCCCATCCATTGAAGATAAAGTAGTTCGTTTCAGTGATAAAAACCGTCACCAACTCTTTGTAGAACCGGAAGGTAATCACACAAATGAAATGTACGTACAGGGCATGAGTACAAGCTTACCAATCGACGTGCAGTATCAATTTTTGCGCACCATTCCGGGTCTTGAAAATGTAGAAATTATGCGTCCTGCTTATGCCATTGAATATGATTGCTTAAATCCGTTGCAATTGACGCCGGCTCTTCAAGTCAAACACATCAAAGGCTTGTATTCCGCCGGTCAGGCTAACGGTACGTCCGGTTATGAAGAAGCGGCCGCTCAAGGTCTCATGGCCGGTATTAATGCAGCTTTATATTTGCAAGGTAAAGAACCGTTTATTTTGTCCCGTTCCGAAGCCTACATCGGTGTCTTAATCGATGACTTGGTAACGAAAGGCACCAAGGAACCGTATCGTATGATGACGAGCCGCAGTGAATATCGTTTATTGCTTCGTCAGGATAATGCGGACCTTCGTTTGACTGAAAAAGGTCGTGAAATCGGCCTCGTATCGGATGAACGGTATCAGCGTTTCTTGCATAAAAAATCGTTAATCGAAGAAGGTGTAGCAGCCTTACGAGCACGAAATATTAACCCAACCAAAGAAGTGCAGGCACTCTTGGAATCTATGGGGACCGCTCATATTAAAACCGGTATGACTGCCTATGATTTGGTAAAGCGTAATGAATTAAGCTATGGCGATGTGGCTGATGCCTTTGATTTAAAACGTTACAGTCCTGATGTAGAAGAAGAAATCGACATTATGATTACCTACGAAGGTTATGTTAAAAAGCAAATGGAACAGGTAGAAAAAGTTCGCAAGTTGGAAGAAAAGATTATTCCTGCCGATTGGGATTATGATTCCATGAAAGGCATTTCTTTGGAAGCCAAGCAGAAATTAAAGACTATTAAACCTCATTCCATCGGCCAAGCCAGTCGTATTTCCGGTGTATCACCGGCGGATGTGTCGGTTTTATTAATCCAATTAGAACAATATCGTCGTGAACAACAACAGTAGGAGGGGCTATGAACTTTACCGATAATTTGGCGATTCAATTAAAGGCGGCCGGTTTCTCGGCTACAACCGATCAATTAAGTCAATTCACGACCTATTATGAAATGCTTATTGAAACCAATAAGTATCTCAATTTGACGGCCATTACGGATCCGCACGAAGTAGCGGTGAAGCATTTTGTAGACTCCCTCACAGCTTTGGATGATAAGGATCTTATTTTCAAAGAAGGTGCAAAACTTCTTGATTTGGGAACAGGTGCCGGTTTCCCCGGTATACCGCTCGCTATTATGCGCCCTGATTTAGAAATTGTGCTATCTGATTCCTTGTAAAAACGACTTAATTTTCTCAGTGATGTTATATCAAAATTGGGATTACATAAGGTAACAACATTACATGGTCGAGCGGAAGATATAAGCCATGATTCGGCGCATCGTGAAGCGTACGATCTCGTGACCAGTCGGGCGGTGGCGCGCTTGCCGGTACTGCTCGAATGGGCTTTGCCGTATGTAAAACAAAATGGGTATATGGTAGCTTTAAAAGGCGCCGCCTATGAGGAAGAAATGGCCGAAGCGTCGAAAGCGTTGAAGATTTTAAAAGGAAGCATTGAACAGGTAAAACCGGTACAATTGCCAACGCTCGATGATAAGCGGGCTATTATTTATATTAAGAAAACAGGTGTAACACCTAAGTTATATCCCCGTAAGCCAAAGGATATTAAGACTAAGCCTTTAGTTTAAAAACTTAATATTGATAAGATAAAGTTCTTACTGCATGTATAAAATCGGTAAGATATGAATAAAATTCCCCTTGTTAAAGGTTTAACCTATAACTAAGTACATTTGATATGTATATGTTTACAGGCCTTTAGCAAGGGGTTTTTTATTGACATTAAAAGGTAATAAAGGTAACATATTTTTATGTGTTGGCCATATTTGTTGATTATAGATTATAGGCAAAATCTATAATAGTTTTTTATATAGATTATAAGTGCAGATGGCCGAAAATATTTGCGAAAGATGATGAGAGGAGCGAGGCGTATGGCTATTTACAATGGTCGTTTACCACAGATAGATGTGGCAGAAACAATACGATATGCGGGCTTACGCCAGGCAACAGATTTTCCTAAACAATATGTAACCGATGCTTGTTTGGAAGTACAATTGGTGGCGGAACCGAAGGGTGTTTATGAAGCGTATGACTATGATGCCGCTACGGGAACGATAAAAAGCAATCCGCCCCTAATCGTAGAAGGCAGTTCGATTCGCAAACATTTAGAAAAAGCGGACAAAGTATATGTTTTGGCTGTTACCATTGGGGAAGGTGTAGAGCTGCGCAGTGCTGAGCTTTTTAAAGAAAATAATTATACCTTAGGCTTGTTAGTCGATGCGGCTGCTACAACGGCGGTTGAACAGGTTGCGAATCAAGTGAATGACTTAATTGAGAAAGAAGCGGCTAAAGCGGGTTATACTACGACATGGCGATTCAGTCCCGGTTACGGTAATTGGAATCTGAATGTGCAAAAAGATTTAGCGGCCATTATTGGTACGAGTCATATAGGACTTGAAGTAACGGACACATTCTTGCTGTTTCCACGCAAATCGGTAACAGCTATTATAGGTTGCATTCCCAAAGGGGCTCTTGATTGTGAAAAAAACGGTGATGTACGCCCGGGGATTAAACGGGGTTGCAGTTCCTGCAGTCAGGTTAACTGCGCATCACGCAAAGTGTAGCCGGTTAAGAAATTAAATTAGGTATAGCCGGTTAAGAAGTTAAACAAGGTATAGCCGGTTGGATAATTAAAGAAAGTATAGTAATTTCGGAAGCTTAATAAGGTAAACTTAAATAATGTAAACCAAGATACAGTAATTTTAATAGATAATATATGAGTTAATAGGAACAGAGAGAGGCGATAGGTATGTATATATTTGACGGTGCTATGGGCACTATGCTCCAACAATCGGGCTTAGTGGAGGGGGACTGTCCCGAATTATTTAATGTGGAACATCCGGAGGTAGTCACCGGAATTCATGCGGCCTATTTAAAAAACGGCAGTGATATCGTAACGACTAATACATTTGGTGCCTGTGGTTTAAAATTGGCGGATTACGGTTTGGAACATCGTGTGGCGGAAATTAATGCCGCCGCCGTTAAGGCAGCTAAAAAGGCGATTGCCCAGGTAAAACCGTCAGCTAAAGTAGCCGGTTCCATGGGGCCTACCGGCCAGTTCATAGAGCCGTTGGGACAGATTTCTTTTGATGAAGTTTATGATACTTATTATGAACAAGCCTTAGCTTTAATTGAAGCGGGCGTGGATTTCATAATCATTGAAACAATTATAGATGTGCAGGAAATGCGTGCTGCCTTATTGGCTGCTCGTGATGCTCGTGAAAAATTAAATAAAACTAAAGAGGACGTTAAGATTATTTGTCAATTTTCCTTCAGTGAAGACGGTCGTACTATCACCGGGACACCGCCGGAAG
>NZ_HF986158.1:0-2974 GCF_000431435.1 Veillonella sp. CAG:933 | reverse complement strand
TGGATGCCATGGGAGCCGATGTGGTAGGTATTAATTGTTCTTTAGGACCGGAACAGCTTATACCGTTAGTTGAACGCTTAGCTTCGGTTACTAACTTGCCGATTAGTGCTCAGCCAAATGCGGGTATGCCGATGCTGGTTGGTCGGGAAACGGTATTCCCTTTATCGCCGGAAGAAATGGGTTCTTATGTACCGGCCTTACTTGATGCAGGGGCAACCTATGTGGGTGCTTGTTGTGGCAGTACACCTTTACATATTAAAGCCATCGCTGAAGCGGCCGGTAATCATACACCTAAAGAACGACCTGAAATTGCACCGTTTACGGCCTTTACCAGTCGTACCGGTTTTGTTAAAGTGGGGCATACGGAAAAGCCGATTATTATCGGTGAACGTATTAATCCGACCGGTCGTAAAGTATTGGCCAAAGAAATTAAAGAGGGCAGCTTTGCCATGGTAAAACGTGATGCTTTGGCACAAGTGGCAGCCGGTGCGGCTGTATTGGATGTTAATATGGGCGTGCCTGATGTAGATCCGGCGGCCATAATGAAACGGGCTATTATGGAACTCAGTATGCTCGTAGATGTGCCCCTTTCCATTGATACTATGGATGCGGCTGCGATGGAAGCGGGCTTAAAAATGTATCCCGGTCGTCCTTTGATTAACTCTGTAAATGCGGAACCGGAACAATTGGCCCAAGTATTGCCTTTAGCAAAACGCTATGGGGCCACCCTTTTATGTTTACCATTGGGCCGTGGTGATTTGCCGGCTACGGCGGAACAAAGAGTGGAATTGGCTAAAGAAATTGTACTTGCCGCCTATGAGAATGGTCTTCGTAGTCAGGATTTATTATTAGATCCGCTTGTATTAACTTTGGCAAGTGGTCAGGACAGTGCGGTACAAACACTTCGCACCTTGGCGATGTATAAAGAAACATTCGGCTTTCCAACGGTTATGGGCTTATCCAATGTGTCCTTTGGTTTGCCGCAACGACCATATTTAAACAGTCAATTTTTAACAATGGCTGTATCTCATGGTTTGACAGCACCAATTCTTAATCCTTTAAATGCGACTGTAAAAAAAGCCTTTGTGGCAGCACGAACATTACTCGGTTTTGATCCGGCCGCGGCTGAATTTATTGCCGATTACGGCTTGGACGAAGAAGGTACAGTTACAAGTTCTGCTTCTAAAAAAGTGGCCACGGTTTCTTTTAACAGTGATGATCCTTTAGAAAATATTCAGCATGCTGTTGAACAAGGGGAAAAAGAATTAGTTATTGAATTAGTAGAAAAGGCGTTGGCTGATGGTGTTGATCCTTTGAAAATAACAAAACATGCCTTGTCGGAAGCGATGAATGTGGTGGGGGAAAAATTCGGCGCCGGTAAAGTCTTTTTACCACAGGTAATGTTGGCTGCCGAAGCTATGCAAGGTGCTTTCCAAACCATTAAACGTGTGTTACCGGACTCCGGCGGCATAACTCGAGATACGGTTATAGTGGCGACCGTTAAAGGTGATATTCACGATTTAGGAAAAAATATCGTAGCAGCTTTACTCGAAAATAACGGTTACCGTGTAGTTGATTTGGGGAAAGACGTGGATCCGGAAGAAATTGTAGCGGCCGTTAAACGTGAAAATGCTACGGTCGTAGGGATTTGTTCACTTATGACAACAACGATGCCTATGATTGACGTGACGATTGAAGCTATTCGCGAAGCAGGTTTACCGGCTAAGGTTCTTGTGGGCGGTGCCGTACTTACGCAGGAATATGCTGATAAGGCAGGGGCTGATTCGTATGCTAAAGATGGGATTACGGCCGTTAATATTGTTAAAAAACTGCTTGGAGACGACTGATAATTTCTTTACTTATTATCAGCTATCGTTAAATATGCCGAGGATAGTATGAGAATGCCCGGCATTATATTCGACTGGTAAAAATTACTTAATTATAAGAGAGAGTTGGGGATTTAGATGGTTACATCATTACGTGAAAAACATAAAGCCGGACAATTTACCATTACGGTTGAATTGGACCCGCCGAAAAGTGCTTCGGCAAATAAAACTTTTAAGGAAGCGGCACAACTTTTAGATAAAGTGGATGCTATTAATATTGCTGATTGCCCGATGGCCAAACTTCGCATGAGTCCGATTGCTTTGGCTCATTTAATTAAATATCGGGCACAGATTGATACCATATTCCATCTGACCTGTCGCGACAGAAATATTTTAGGCTTGCAGGCAGAACTCTTAGGGGCCGCTGCTTTGGGCGTTAATAATATTTTAACCTTAACCGGTGATGAACCTTCGAGAGGGGATCATCCTGATGCAAAACCTATTTTTGAAGTGGATTCTATGGGCTTGTTGAAAATAGCTCACACTTTAAATAGCGGTTTTGACTTGGCCGGTAATGAACTTGAAGTGCCAACAAATTTTTACATTGGCACAACCGGTAATCCGGGGGCTGATGACTTGGAAGAGGAAAAAGCTAAAATAATTCGCAAGGTAGAAGCGGGTGCTAATTTTATTCAGACGCAACCGATTTATGATTTAGAAAAGGCTAAACGTTTTATTGATATGGTAGCTCCTTTAGGAATTCCGGTTATGTTAGGGCTCATTCCTTTGAAAAGTTTTAAAATGGCCACATACCTTCATACGAAGGTGCCGGGAATTTCATTGACGGAAGATATATTAGACCGTATGGAAAAAGGCGGCAAAGAGGCAGGACTTGAAATCGCCTTGGAAACATTGCTGGCCATAAAGAAAGTAGCTCAAGGTGTTCATATTATGCCACTTAATGACATACAGACTGTTTTATATCTGATTGACCACGTGTAATAGAAATCCTTTGTTAAATTTACTAAACTTATTTTAATTGAATGACAAAAAAACGATTCGTTATTAAGGTGACGAATCGTTTTTTTTTCACGTGAAACAATGTGAATGATATTTAATGGCTCTTTGTCAAATTTTGGGGCGCTAAA
>NZ_HF986157.1:0-17209 GCF_000431435.1 Veillonella sp. CAG:933 | reverse complement strand
TTTGTCATGCCTATTCGGCGTACAATAAAAAAACGCCTTCATGAGTTTTCTCATAAAGACGTTTTAATGACGCACTCTTACATTTCCGCTAATTGTTTAGCAATGCGACGACCGGTTTCAGTAGTAGCCAAACCACCTTCACTGGTTTCACGCAATGTGCTTGGCAACGCGCGACCGATGCGATCCATGGCTTCAATCACTTCATCAACCGGAATCTGGCTGATCAAGCCGGCCATAGCCATTTCAGCGGCACTAAGGGCATGAACGGCATAAATACCGTTACGTTTTACACAAGGTACTTCTACAAGACCCCCAACCGGGTCGCATACTAAGCCCAATACATTTTTGAGGCAAAGCGCAACTGCATTAATAGCCTGTTTAGTAGTGCCTTCAAGCATAGCTACCACGGCACCGGCCGCCATGGCGGNNCCACGGCACCGGCCGCCATGGCGGCAGCGGAACCTACTTCGGCCTGACAACCGCCTACGGCACCGGCTACACAGGCTTGATTCGTAATAACGTTGCCGATACCGGCACCCATAAAGAAACCGCGTAACATAGCCTCATCATCAAGCTTCAACTCTTCGGCTACAGCGCACATCGTACCGGGCATAACACCGCAGGAACCGGCTGTAGGACAGGCTACAACACGGAACATTTTGGCATTCGCTTCATTAACCGCAATCGCATACGTTAAGGCTTTATAAGCTGTCGGGCTCATTAAGCGCGGCGTATGTTCCAACAAAACGTGAGCCTGTCCACCGGACATACCGCTCACCGTACGTTTACGGTCTTCAATACCGTTGACAACGGAATCTTTAAAAATCTGAATACGACGCAAAGCTTCTTTCTCAATGGCTTCGCGAGATTGACCGGACGCTTCCATTTCGGCGCGAATTACAATTTCCCACATAGGTAAATTATGGGTATCGCTTAAATGCGCCAAGTCGGCTAATGTATCATATAAATAACTCATTCTGCTACCGCCTTTTCCAAAGGTTCAAAATACATAACGGAGGAAATACTTTTATGATTCTGAATGTCCGCCATAACTTGTGTATCAACCGGTTCATCCGTATTGATCAACATAACGGCTTCACAATGCTTACGTTTGCGGAACACTTTCATCGTCGAAATATTAACACTTGCTTGACCAAGGCGGCTCGTTACCCAAGCAATAACCCCCGGACAATCATGATGGAATGTCAAAATAGTAAAGTCTTCACCGGAAATCTCCACTTCCAAGTTGTTTACATTTGTCACCAAAATACGGCCACCGCCCAAGGAACGACCTACAATGCTCATATGATGACCGTCTTTGCTGTAAAGATCGAATTTAACTTCGTTCGGATGACCGCCTTCTTCAGACGATTCAATGAACTGATACTGCAAATTAGCTTCCGCAGCGTCTTTAAATGCGTCACGAATGCGTTCGTCTTCCGCATCAAATCCCAAAAGACCACCTACCAAGGCACGATCCGTACCATGACCTTTATAGGTTTTGGCAAAAGAACCGTATAAGGTTAAATCAACGCGATCAATGGGCTCTTTGAAAATAGAGCGAGCCATTTTACCTAAACGGGCAGCTCCGGCAGTATGAGAGCTGGATGGACCAATCATAACCGGTCCGATAATCTCAAAGATACTACTCATTTATATCCTCCCTAAGAAAACATTATCACACCTACACTGTGCATTTCTCACAAACTAATTCAGGGTAAACCCTTGAATTTCCTTAATTTGTATTATACCATAGTTTGTTTCCATAGAATAGACACGGTCATACTTTTTATGCATATTAATTCTTTTAAGATTCTCATTTGCTCATAAAGCCTATTGCTACGCGGTTTGCAAGGTACACGGCAGACGAACGAATTATTCAAAAAAGTACCCACTGCATAGAAAAATATAAAAAATAGCTCCCTCTTTCGAGGGAGCTATGAGAAATTTTAATTGATAATTAACGAGAAACATAAGTAATCACGGGATGGACATCACTATACAACCGCAAACTATCAACTATATTATTTTAACGATTAATCTATAATATGTTTATATTAGTTATTGCCAAGGATAGCTTTCATATCAGCTTCCGGTGTAGTAATTGGGTGTAACTGGAATTTTTCTACCAAGATGCCCAATACGTTGCTGGATAAGAATTTTGGCAAAGTAGGTCCGATATAGATGTTGCGGATACCCAATGCTAACAAGGTTAACAAGATACATACCGCTTTTTGTTCGTACCAGGACAATACCAAAGTCAACGGCAAGTCGTTTACGTCGCATTCGAAGGCGCCGGCAAGCGCTACGGCTACCTGAATAGCGGAGTAAGCATCGTTACACTGACCCATATCGAGCATACGAGGGATGCCGCCGATTTCGCCGATTTCAAGGTCGTTGAAACGATATTTACCGCAAGCCAAAGTCAATACAACAGTGTCTTTCGGAGTCTGTTTTACGAATTCAGTATAGTAGTTACGGCCTACTTTAGCACCGTCACAACCACCAACCAAGAAGAAGTGTTTAATAGCGCCGGCTTTAACAGCATCAATTACTTTGTCCGCAATGCTGAGTACGGTACCATGACCGAAACCGGTTGTTACTTCGTGGCCGCCGTTAATACCGGTGAATTCTTGAGCTTCGCTATAACCGCCGAGTTCAAGAGCTTTTTCAATAACTGCGGAGAAGTCTTTCGTACCGTCTTCGTTAGTTTCCACATGTTTCAAACCAGGGAAACCTACCATATCGGTGGTGAAAATGTTGTCTTCATAAGATTCACGAGGAACCATTAAGCAGTTAGTAGTGAATAAGAAAGCTGCCGGAACGCCATCGAATTCGTTCTGCTGGTTCTGCCAAGCAGTACCGAAGTTACCTTTTAAGTGCGCATATTTTTTAAGTTCAGGATATGCGTGGCAAGGAAGCATTTCACCATGAGTATAGATGTTAACACCTTTACCTTCGGATTGTTCCAATAACATTTTGAGGTCGTGTAAATCATGGCCGGTTACTACGATGAATGGACCAGGTTCTACAGTCAAGGAAACTTTAGTCGGAACCGGTGTGCCATAGCTTTCAGTGTTAGCGGAGTCGAGCAAGGCCATACATTTGAGGTTGATGTGACCGAATTCCATCAACAAAGCGAGCCATTCGTCAGCGCTGTGATCTTTGGCAAATTCAACGAGGCCTTTTACGAACCAAGCATCTACTTCAGCATCATCATAGCCGAGTACGGATGCATGCCAAGCGTAAGCTGCCATACCGCGCATGCCGAGTAATAAAGTGGAGCGTAAGGAGATGATATCTTCTTCGCCTACCCAGAGAGCTTCCCAATCGAAGTCCTGAGCGCTAGCGTCAATTGCTTGACGAGCTGCTTCTACGCGATTAATGAATTCTTGAACACGTTCTTCGTCGAAGTTAACGTTTGTTACGCACATGAACAAGCCCTGTTTCAATAATTGGTATTCTTTAGCAGAAGCGCCTTTTGCATCACAAGCACGTGCCAAACCGATCAAGGCGGACGTCAACTCATCCTGTTTGTTAGCTACCGGTGCGGTTTTACCACATACGCCCTGTACTGTACAACCACCAGGATTTGCAGACTGTTCACATTGGAAACAAAACATACTCATAATAGCCTCCTTCTTCGGGACTCTCCCGACACTGTACTTTCTTAACACTCGTAAGAAAGTAAAAAAATATAAAATACTTGCTTATTACAAAATCAAATTGTCACTTATCGCAAGTTGTTTACTTTGTGACTACATTTAAAGTATAGTATACTTATAGGTAAAAAACTGTAGCTATGGCAACATTTACAAAAATTTTATATTAAGGAGGCTCCTATGCATATCGGATTATCTACTGAACTTGTAACGGAATATCTGGCTGTGCTCAGCAGCAGTCCCTTATTCCGCGACCTTTCGGAAGAACAGTTGCGTCGCTTCTTAAGTTCACCGAACTTATCTATATCCAATTATAAAAAAAATAGCTTTATCGCCATTGCCGGCGAACCCATGGAAGGGATTGGCATTTTACTCAAAGGTCATGCTCACCTGACCCGCGAAAACGTCTTGGGTCAGCGAACAATTATGACCGATCTCACGCCGTCTGCCATGTTCGGCGAGGCCATTCTTTTCACGGACATGCCCAATTGGCCGGCCACCATCCAAACCACCTTGGACAGTACGGTATTGTTTTTGCCAAAATCGGCTTTCACCACATCATTCAACAATTGCGATGCCTGCCAGGTGCAGATTCTAACCAATTTGTTGCATGACATGTCTGAAAAAGCCTTGGCCCTCACCCGTAAGGTTCACTATTTATCCTTAAAAGGGATGCGCGAACGAATTTTTGCCTACTTTGACGATTTATATACTTACCAAAAACAAAACCCGATTCGCCTGCCCCACAACCGTCAGGAAATGGCGGACGTGCTCAATGTATCGCGCACATCCTTAAGCCGCGAACTGGGCCGCTTGCAGGATGAAAAGATAATCGAATTTGAAGGCAAAAAAGTAAAACTATTGGATTTAAATGCGATTAACGAATATAGCTTTTAAAAAAGCGTGTACCCTCGAGTTTTGACTCGGAGGTACACGCTTTATTTATATACATTATAGTACATCTATAATCTGTTATTTACATATACACAATGGATTTTTTAGAACCAAGGGGACAAATCGAACTCTTCACCAATGGTTACTTTCACATGGGCACGCCCTAAATAGAGGCCCAAGAGCGTCAAGCTGGAATGGCTAAGCGGCATGGAGTCATACATATCAGCCACTTTAGGCAATACCGGTGAAATGTATTCCAATACCTGTTTGCGTTCGGTAGAGTTAAAATCAACCGGTTTGCTCATCGCTAACCCTAAAATGTGTTGCTGAATTTCCGGATTATCCAAATGAGCCATCTGGAAGTAGCGCGGTGCCAAGCCTTCATCAACAACCGCTAATTTAAGAAGCGGAGAGTTTACACTTTTCACCACATAGCGAGCATCCAAATAATTACCGCGCAAAGCACGGGTCAATTCGTCTTTGTCAAAACCGGCATAACCGAATACGAGCGGATAGGAATGAACCATAATATCCCAGAAGGTATTACGTTCCGGCTCTTGAATGGAGCAACGAAGGTAATCCAATTGACGATACATAGCTTCTTCCCGTGGCAATTCGGACAAGAACGGCTCGATATATTTATCTACATAATGCTGTAAATGTTCCAAGCTGTAGTTGTTGGAGTTGCGGGAGTATTGAAGCAATAACGCCAAGGCCATAATCTGAAAATGACCGAGCTGCAAATGCGGCAAGATGCGCAAAGCGTCAAAAGCTACCAGGTACGGCGTACTGGATTTAGGCTGCTGTACTACGTCCACAAAGGCCTCAATAGCGGTTTCCTTCATCCAAACGGTTGGTGTCGTAGCGTAAGCTTTTTGCATACAAAGCAAGGCTTCCTGCACCACGATATTTTCCAACAAGGCATGTAATTCACCACTGGCGGTGATGCCTAAGCGGTCGAAAGCCGTTTTAGTAATATCCAATACCTGTTCTTTAGTGCTGGCGCTAACAGCACCGAAAGAACTCATGAAGTGCGATGTGCCAAGGGTAATTAAGTCGGACATGTCCGGCTCACCATAGCCGATATGGCTTGCACCGTGACCGGTGCCATGAGCGGTAGCATCAGAACCTGCATGTTCACGCACAATCGGAATGATACGAGTTGCATCAGCCGCAACTTCCTCCGACGTTGCTTCAGTCGGTGTCACACGATGAATACGACGCGTTAATTCGCTGTCATCTAAAGCGGCTGTTGGCGGTTCGGTCGGAATTTTAAGCATAGGCTTCGTAATGTCCAAATCAGACACTATGTCACGGTTTAAACTGCCTTCCGAGGAATCCTCATGGGCCGAGCCGAATCGCGATGCCGACGGTTCCGTCATCGCATTATGAAAATCGGATTCCATTTGCGTATTAGACAAAGGAACGAATGTGGTGGCCATCTCTTTATCGGATGTTTCTTGACGGCCATCGCCTGCTTCTTGACGGGTACTGCCAACTGCACTGCCGGATCTATAATTATCTCTATTCTGTTTCGCATCCTCACGATAGTAAGCGGCGCCGTGATCACGACGTTTACGCTCGTAATAATCGCCGTTGCTCACTCTTTCATTGGCTAAAGCTTCAGCTTCTTTAGACTTACCGCTGTCACGGAATACTAAATAACAGACTCCGAAAAACAAGACGATAACGCCCAATACGACTAAATATGGTATAAATGCAGACATTTTCTTCCTCCTGCCGTAGTTTATTAGAATTATATAGACCACACGATTAATGCTTGTCAAAAATCCGTGTCGGCCTTTCTATTTATTCCTATATTATTATATTATGTTACCACATCTTGGGGTATTCGCCAATGAAGATAGGAGATTTATAGTAAAAGAATTTCCTCCATAAAAGTCATTATATATACGCCATAAATTAATAAAACGATTTTTCTCGTTTTCATTCTTTTTCCTTGTAAATAACGACTTTATTCGTTAAAATATAATTAAAGAAAGGAGTGACTCGTATGCCTAGAAACGCGCTCAATGAATTTGAAAAGGGACTTAGGAAGCAAATTTCGGAAAATCTAAAGAAGTATACCCCAAATATCACACAAAATGAATTATCAAAACTAACCGGTATTCCAGCATCAACGATTTCCGGATATTTTGCAATGCGCTCGACTCCAAATGCAACTAATGTTCAAAAATTAGCTAATGCCTTAAATTGTTCCATAGCAGATTTAGATCCACGCTTTGCCGATACATTTATAGATACTAAAAAAATATCAAATACAGAGAATCGAAAAAGAGACATACAAGTACAGCTACAAACACTTTTTGACGAATTAGATAATAAAGACTCCATAAATTTTTATAATGGTAATAAAATATTAGACGATGAAACGAGAGAACTGTTAAAAATATCACTGGAAACTTCCATAAAGTTGGCCAAAAGCCTCTCAAAATAGAATGCTTATTATTATAAGCACCTAACATTCATTTAATACATCATAACAGGAAATATTTTATCGGGGTTTATTAGGTCGTTATTTGGGTTTTATTAAAGTTTTAAAACACTAACAATTTGAGTTTTCCTTATATTACTTGGCTTTTTGGCACTTTAGATTACAAAAAGTTATTTAAGTTTATTGGGGTTTATTTGTGTTTCATCTAATTGAATGATTGCATCATTCAATTATTGCGGGGGGGTTCAATGAATATTACAGCACAAGATTTAGATAGATTATTATTAGCGGGTGAGAACATAACATTCGAAGTAAAAACCGCTACCAACGGAGTCCCCAAAAGTTTTTGGGAAACATATTCTGCATTTGCAAATACAAACGGCGGAATAATTGTACTAGGGATTACCGATTCACCAGAATTTGAAGTTTTAGGAATTGAAAATACACAAAAATATATAGACGATATCATTTCTACAGCACGTAGTGACAAAGTAAGTCGCAACCTATTTACATCGCCTGACGCGATTTTTTCTCTATCATACAAATCCAAAAATATTATTGTATGTGAAATCCCAGAAGCGCCATTTGATGACAAACCTGTATATTTGAATAACCATTTAGCAAATGCTTACGTTAGGAGAGGCTCCGGAGATCATAAAATCACTAAAGATGAATTATCGAGTATACTAAGAGATACAAATCACGAGTTAGATCGTGAGTTACTTAATAACTTTACAATCGACGACCTTGATATGACGTCTATTATCAAGTATAAGGCAATTCTTCATAAGCGTGCACCATCAAGACAATTCGATACTCAGGATATTCCAACTTTTTTAAGTAATATGGATGTATTCGTACGCGATAGAGTTGATGGAAAGCAAAAACTAACCTTAGCAGGACTATTATTCTTCGGAAAACTTAACAGCATTAAATCCTATATCCCAGCCTACCACGTTGACTACTTTGATAAAAGAGGCTCTACCGAGCGTTGGCGTGATAGAGTAGACTCGGAAGACTTAGAGTTTGAAAATTTAAATTTATTCAACTATTATGAAATAGTAATGGAAAAGTTAAGACTAAGCATCGATAGAAATTTTGAATTAGATAACCAAACCACCAGAAAACCTCCCGGGGAGTTACTCATAGCACTTAGAGAAGCCTTCGTAAATATGATTGTCCATGCAGATTATTTGTCAAGCCATCCTACACTTATCGCCGAAGTTCACGATTTATACTATAAATTCTTGAATCCTGGTAAAATGAAAATTACTAAAGATGAATTTTTCTTTGGAAGCAGGTCTATAGCCAGAAACCCTACTCTTATTTCATTATTTACAAAAATGGGGGCTGCAGAAAGAGCCGGCAGTGGTAGTCAGAAAATCATAGATGTTGTCAAAAAAAATGACTTTAAATTACCTGAAATAGAATCTACCATTGAAGAAACGAGACTAAAGCTATGGATTGCACATCTTATTGATTCTTTAAATTTACCACAAATTGAAAAGGACATCTATGCCGTAATCACTATCTCTCCAACACACTCTTCATCAAAAAAAGATATAATGAAAATATTACCCCATTATACTGATTCTCAAGTTAGGGATGCCCTTGAAAAATTATATGCACAAAAATTAATTAGTAAACATGGTGGCAACAGAAATAGAACCTATTCAAGAAATCTCTCAGAGTTGGAATTCATTAAATCATTAGAGGCAGTGACGGAAAAAGTAAAGCAAATTTATACAAGATCTAAAAAAAGTAAGTTATAAAAGCATAAAAAATGGTGCGTATTGAAGATTTTCCCCTTCAATACGCACTATTTTTATTTCGCAAAAACTAATTAATGTACTATTCAAAATCCGTTAGTGAAACAAAACTCTTAGTATTTATCCTTATTTTCCGGAACGATACGGACACGTTGAATGGTTGGATTACCATCTTTGTCTTTTCTTACCGTGTCAATACGGATGTATTTGAGTTCCGGCGAGAATTCTTTAGCCAAACGACTTAAGGTATTGTCGCCTTTAAGAGCCGCATTAGAAGCAGCACCTGCCATAATAGCTCGGTATACGATCGTTGCAAATTCATAGCGAGTCATCATACGATCGCCACCGAAAGTTCCGTCAGGATAACCTTCGATGATACCAAGTTCATGAAGTTTAGTCACATATTCATAAGCCCAATGATTATCTGGCACATCAGGGAAGAGTTCGCTGTTTTCTTCCTGAAGTCTACCCGGATTTTGACCAGTCAACTGATTAATCAATTCACTTTGACGATTAATCACGGCATTTTGATTATTAACTAATTCTTCAAGTTTGGCCATACCGGCTCGAAGATCTCGCACTTCTTTAGCCACACCAACACGGGAGTTGGATACGTTATTGCCTTGGCCCAATTTGAAGGATACACCGGCGTTGATCATATTTTCGCCGCCACCGATAGTACCACCGATGGAGAAGGTAGTATCTTCGTTAGGTTTGTAAAAGGCACCAAGTGCACCGGCACTTGCACCGTTATAATTGCCATAACCGAAGGCAAAATCCCATTTGTCATCAGGATCGAAGTCCTGTGGATGAAGGGCTGCCAAAGCGGCTGCACCGGCACCAACTTTATTAATACGGTTATCTAATTTATTTACCGCACCACCTATGTTGTTAATAGCCTGGTCACGTTGAGCAAGTTGGCTACCATTAATTGCATCGGTGGAGCCTGGAGCAACGACACCGTCAGCAACACCGCTCACCACGTTGTTACCCATGTTGATATTGCTATCCTGAATAGTGATTGTACGATCACTGTCTACCGTCTTAATGGTAACACCACTATTATTAATAGTCGCATTACCGGTTGTTACACTATCAAGACCGGTTAAGTCTTTAACAAGTTTAATATCAAGACCATCACCGTTAGCATTTTTTACGACGCCGATATTACCGCTGGATAAGTTAGAAGCATCAGCACCACCGTTGAGTTTCAAGGTATCACCAAGGCCAACAGACACTTTATTATCAGCACCGTCGTCGCCTTCGAACACACGACCTCCGGTAATCTTATCATCAACCGCTTTCAACTGATCTTCCGTAGCTGCACGACCGGATTGAATGTTTTGGCCATCCCACTTAGTATTATCCAAACCGGTAAGGTAACTGCCTGTTGCCGGATTGCTGTCGCCTGCCGTGTTGTCTTGATTGCCAAGAACAACACCGCCTGCGGAAATATGACCTTTGGAACCATCCAGCTTAACTTGGTTATCACCACTGCCGGCTGTCACGGTTGCACCATTACCGTCGATGTTAACTTGTTTCGCCGGATCAGTATTATCACCAAGAGTGATATTATTATTCAAGTTAACTTTATTGTTTTTATCAACGGTAATATTCTTACCGGACTGAGCTTTCGCAGCCTCAGCTTGGCCCTTAGCAATATTGTACACGTTACCGATGTTAGCACCGTTATTGAGGCCTTTATCAGTAAGACTTACCGCACTTGTACCGCTACCGATAGTTACACCGCTGTTGTTAATTACGGTGTTGCCAATAGTTACGGAACCTTTATCAGAGAGGTTCAAGTCTTTGTTCAACTTAATCAACAATTGACCGTTATCGCTATCCTGGCTGGATACAACACCGATATTACCATCAGTTAAGTCAGCTTCGTTAGTTGCATTGCCTTTTACATTAACTTGGTTGTTCAATTTAACTTTAGAGGTATTACCGAAGTCGCCACCGTATTTCATGCCGTCGCTCAAGGTAGCTACAGTATTACCGCCTACAGTAATACGATCAACAGGGGAGCCGTTTACATCGTCAACACTAGGACCAACTTTAATATTTACAGTTGTACCAGGTGTTCCGTCAGCACCGGCAGGACCGGTTAAACCGATAGAACCGTCCTTGCCGTTGATAACAACGGATGAACCATCTTTACCGTTGATACCAATCTTACCGTCTACGCCATCTGTGCCATCAGAACCGTCTTTTGCACCGATAGAGAGATTATTACTTAAACCTACAGTAATCTTACCATTAGCAGCATCAGCTGTAGTTGTAATATTCTGACCATCGCCGGCAATTTGGATTGTTTCGCCGAGATTTTGTTTAACTGCATCACCACTGTCTGCAGTCAAACCAAATTCACCGCCACCGGTGCTTGTTGAAATAGTATTTACCTTATCGTTAAGAGCTTTAAGTTGATCTTCAGTAGCGGCACGACCACTTACAGCATCAGGGTTAGTCGTATTCCAAGCCGTATTATCTAAGCCGGTTAAGTAAGTACCTGTTTGAGAAATACCACTTGCTGTACTTGCCTTTTGTTTCCCCAAAACTGCACTACCTACTCTTAATGAACCCTCATCGCCTAAGTTAACATCTTTTACTAATTGAACTTTTAATTTACCGTTAACGTTGTTAACACCGATGTTATTTTCAGTTAATTTGTCGGCATCAGCACCACCAACGATATCTAACTGTTCGTTAAGTTTCTTAGCGATGACATTAGTGCCATCTTCCTTAGCATTGTCACCGGCATACTTCTGGCCATCATTCAAAGTGGCTACTGTTTGATCGTTTACTACGATACGGTCAACAACTTTTCCGTCTACACCCTTAACACCATCTATACCATCAACGCCTTTTATAGTAATAGTTTTGCCCGGAGCTCTGTCACCATTGGCAGGACCGGTTAAACCAATAGAACTGTCTTTACCGTTAATAACAACGGAAGAACCGTCTTTACCGTTTACAGTTACACTACCATCTTCACCATCTTTGCCTCTTGTACCGACAGAAAGAGTATTACTCAAGCCTACGGTAATTTTACCGTTAGTTGCATCACTGGTAGTTGTAATGTTGCCGTCACCGGCAATATTTAAAGTTTCACCAAGGTTACGGTGTACGGAATCACCACTATCAGCCGTGAAATTCAAGCCATCATTAGTTAATTCGGTTTTAGCCGCATCGGTAATATTTTTAATGTCACCGATATTGGCACCATTGGTAAGGTTGTTATAAGTTGGGTTACCATCAGCATCAACACCATCATAACCGCTAGCTACATTAGTAATCTGTTTGCTACCGCCATCGATGCCGCCGGTTGTTACGGACGGGCCGTTAGTAATTGTTAAACCGCCGCTTGTAAGAGCTGTATCGCCAACTTTTACGCCATCATTATTAACAACAGTGTTGCCTGTTGTCACGGAACCTGTATCGCCGGTATATACCATGCCGTCATCAAGCGTAGCTACAGTCGCACCGCCTACAGTAACACGGTCAATGGAGTTACCGTTTACATCGTTAGCAGCCGTGCCGGCTTTAATAGTAACAGGCGAACCGTCAGCTGTATTCAAAGCGATAGAGCCGTCAGCACCGTTAATCGCTACTGCAGAACCAGCTTTACCATTTACGGTAATGGAGCTGTCCGTCCCTTCTGTGCCTGCAGCACTATCAGCAGCACTACCTAAAGTAATATTATCTGCCAATTTCACATCATAAGTCGTTGCACCGGTTGTTTCAGTTTTTTCAGTTACCTGCAAGTTGCTGCCTGTATAGTTACCACTTGTACCGGCTGCAGTACCGCCTTCAACAGTAAGGTTTGTCTTGCTGCCTTCACCGGCACTTACACCTGCAATTGCCTTGGTCAACTGATCTACGTTGACAGCATCCGTGCCTTTAACACCGGTTGCCACATTGCTGATGACATTATTACCATTGTCAAGACCGGAACCTGTCAAGGACACAGGGTCACCTGTAGCAGGCGTAATCGTAATGCCATTATTATTAACAACCGTGTTACCTAAGGTTAAGGAACCGGTAGAACCTAAATCAACATCTTTCACTAACTGAACTTTTAACTGGCCGTTAACGTTGTTGACGCCAATGTTTTTGTCCGTCAATTCTCCTTCAGCACCGCCAACAATATCTAATTGCTCGTTAAGTGTCTTAGGAATAACTTTAGTTGTATCACTCTGACCGTCATCACCGGCGAATTTAAGACCGTCGCTCATAGTCGCCACCGTCTGGCCGCCTACAGTAATACGATCAACAGGATTACCGGCTAAGTTATTAGCACTTGTGCCTGCCTGGATGGTTACAGGAGAACCGTCAGCTGTATTCAAAGCGATAGAACCGTCAGCACCGTTAATAGCTACGGAAGAGCCGTCTTTACCATTTACCGTGATAGAGCCGTCGGTCCCTTCTGTACCGGCTGCACTGTCGGTTTCACTACCTAAGGTAATAGTATCCGCCAACTTCACATCATACGTCGTAGCTCCGGTTGTTTCGGTTTTTTCAGTAATCTGCAAATTGCTGCCTGCATAGTTACCACTGGTTCCGGCTGCAGTACCGCCTTCAACAGTAAGATTTGTCTTGCTGCCTTCACCGGCACTTACACCTGCTATAGCCTTGGTCAACTGATCCACGTTAACAGCATCTGTACCATCTGTACCGGTTGCAACATTGGTAATCTTATTGCCACCGTTATTAAGGCCACTATTAGAAAGGCTTACCGTATTATCGCCGCTACCAAAAGTTAAGGAACCGGTAGAACCTAAGTTGATATCTTTATTAAGTTTAACCGTTAATAAACCGTTGTCGCCGGCTTGGCTGGAAACAACGCCGATGTTACCGGTCGTCAAATCAGCTTCCGTTGCTGCTTCACCTTTTACATCTACTTGATTGTTGAGTTTTACATTGGAAACTGTACCGAAGTCACCGCCGTATTTCATACCGTCATTAAGAGTTGCAACAGTTTGACCGCCTACGGTAATACGGTTAACAGGGGATCCGGTTACGTCATTAGCACTGGTTCCTGCCTGAATGGTTACAGGAGAACCATCAGCTGTATTTATTACGATAGAACCGTTAGAACCATTAATTGCAACGGAAGAACCGTCAGCACCATTAACAGTCATAGAACCATCGGTAGTACCTTTGTCGCCAAGCGCAACAGTATTGCTCAAACCAACAGTAATTTTACCGTCTCCGGCCGTAGTCGTAACATTACCGTCACCGGCAACTTGAATTGTTTTGCCAAGGTCCTGTTTTACAGCTGTACCGCTATCATCAGTCAAGCCAAAACCACCGGTTGCATTAGCACTGGTACCGTCGGAAACAGCAGTCACTGCATCGCTTACGGTTTTGAGCTGATCTTCAGTCGCTGCACGACCGGTTACGATGTCAGGATTTGTTACATTCCAAGTCGTATTGTCTAAACCGGTTACATAGCTGCCGTCTTGAGCTACACCACCGGCTGTCACAACGCCTTGGTTACCTAATACAGCATCGCCCGCTTCTACCGTATTCAAACCGGTAATATCTTTAGCCAAGCGAACGGTTAATTTGCCATTGTCGCCATCTTGAGCGGCCACAATACCAATATTATTATCGGTAGATAGTTTGGATGAATCGGTTTCGCCACCAACAATATTTACTGTTTTATTTAATTTAACAGCAGCCGAACCTGTGTCGCCGGTATATACCATACCGTCGTTCAAGGTTGCTACAGTTTGTCCACCTGCTGTAATACGGTTAATAGAATTACCGTTCACATCATTTGCCGACGTACCGGCTGTGATAGTAGCTGTAGAGCCGTCTGTACCGGTTAAGGCAACAGAACCCGTTGCACCATCAACAGCTACAGAAGAGCCGCCTGTACCGTTAACCGTAAGGGAACCATTTGTACCACTGGTGCCTGTGCTACCTAAGGTTACGTTATCGGCAAGTTTTAAGTCATACGTCGCTGTACCTGTTCCGGTCGTTGACGTAAGTTGTAAATTATTACCTGTATAGGTACCACTTGTACCGGCTGCCGTACCGCCTTCAACAGTAACGGTAGTCGTCGTACCGGAGCCACCGCTAACACCGGCAATAGCTTGATTCAATTGACTGACGTTAACACCATCTGTACCGGCCGTACCTGCAGCAACGTTAGTTATCTTATTACCGCCATTATTAAGACCGGCGGTGGTCAAAGTTACATTACTACCGGATTTAGGTCTGATAGTAACGCCATTCCCGCTAACAGTTGTGGCGTTGCCGGTAGTCGGATTTGTTAAATAAATCGTTTCCAAACCGCGAAGTGTTTTATTGAGGCGAAGTGTAACTGTATTATCACTGATGATAGCCCCGATATTAGGTTGAGCCGCAAAATCAGACTGATAATACAGTGTATTATCTACACCACCCGTAATCTTCAACGATTGATTTAAAAGCTTAGTAACTGTACGCGGTGTGCCGTCAGAACCATAGGTAGTAGTATAGCTACTGTCTTTGAAATCACCGGTAGTAGCAAGCATGGTATTTGTCCATTGCTTCATGTTCACGGCATCCGTATCATACTGACCGGCCGCTAAACCGGTAAGTTTACGCGTCAACGCAGTTCCATTGGCTCCATCAGTACCAATGGAAACAACACCGGACATGCTATTCCATGCCCCACCGGTAGTAGTTCCGGCATTGCCTTTTGTAGAAAGCCAGCTTCTCCAAGTGCTGTCCTGATTATTCCAACCGCCACCGGTCGTATCTGCAGCACGACTTGCCACAGAGTTAGCACCAATAGCAACACTGCCTACTGCATTAGCTGCAGAAGTATCCCCTAAAGCGACAGCAGTGGTAGCCGAACCATCAATAGTAGAACCTTTACCTATGGCAATAGCATTACCTGCCGTAGAACTCGCCTGATAACCAATAGCAATAGATTCCGGTCCGGTTGATACAGTACCTGCAGTTGCTTCTCGGCCGATAGAAATACTTCGTCCACCTACTGCTTTGGCTTGATAGCCAATGGCCATAGAACTACCTGCACTGGCTACGGTATCATAACCCAGGGCCATCGTATACGAAGAAGTTGCTTGTGCATTCGTACCTTGAGCTATTGCGCCACCACCACTGGCCACAGCAGTAAAACCCACCGCTAAAGAGCGTAATCCGGTTGCCTGAGCACTGTTACCTACAGCTGTCGTATATTGATTGTTAACAACTGAAGCTGCACCGGCAGCAAGAGAACCAACAGACGTAGCTTTAGCAGCCTCCCCGAAAGCAGACGTACTGGTGGCACTTGCGAGAGCCCCATCACCAATAGCGGCAGCACTAATATCGGTTGCCTGGCTTCCTGAACCAATAGCTACAGTATGAAACGACGTTGCTTTAGCCCCGGAACCTATGGCAGCTGCAGCCAAACCATTACCGTCATATGAAGTTCTACTAGTATCGGTATTACCGGCAACAGCATTATTACCAATAGCGATAGCGTCCGTAGAGTATGAACGAGTATTAGTACCGATGGACATGGTATTTTCATAGGCAAGCGTACTCCCATCAGGTTGGCCGGCATACGCATTCTGGCCGATGGCAATACCATGAATAGCATTCGATCGGTTATTTGAACCTACAATAACCGAGTTGCCGGCACGACCGTAAGCAATATTGTCATGGCCAATCATGACACGGCCGCCTAGAGCCGAGCTAAGGCCTGTTCCCTCAGGCGTATCTTCCGACGCAGTGGTGGTCGGAGCAATAGCCGTCTGATTAGCACCAACGACGACATCATTGAGGCCGTAGGCTAAAGCCGAGCGACCAATAGCAATGGCATTTTCACCACTCTGAGTTACGCCGCCGACTGAATATGTACCACCGGCGAAAGCACCAGCCCCCATTGCAATTGCATAATTATAGCCTGAAGTGGCACCACCGATAGCAACGGTTTCCGTACCGGTTGCAGATGCATCAGTCCCCAAAGCAAGGGCATCCTCACCGGTTGCGGTAGCCGTACCTACAGCTACTGCACCTCTACCATCTGCTCTTGCAGTACCACTGACAGCCGTAGTATCATTATCAAAATTAACACGTGCCCCCCATTGGTTTGTTGCATCAGCTGTCATAGGATTAAGCCATGCACTACCTACAACTAAACTACTTACTACAGCAAGGCGCAACAAATCACCGGTTACCTTCATACCGGATTGTGATTTGTTTCTACTATGACTTTTTGCTACTTCCGAAACTACTACATAAGCATTTCGAACCTTACTCCAAACAACCTTATAAATCTTATTCATTACGACTACAACCTCCTCTTTTTCTTATTTGATTATTTTGAATAAAATTCACTTAATTAAATATTAAATAAAATGTTTCTTAAATCAAAAGAAAAAGCAAAAAAAATAAAGGTTCTATAATTTATTTTGGGGCGCTAAAGA
>NZ_HF986156.1:0-6385 GCF_000431435.1 Veillonella sp. CAG:933 | reverse complement strand
AGCCACACACACTTTTTGTCCTATAAGCCAAACAAAAGAAGCTTTTTTGCACCTTCCAAAAAGTCTAACTTAATGGATTGCAAAAAGCTTCTTTTATATTATCCTCTTTTATTTATCTTAGTCTTCAATGCCATACATACGCTTTCTATATGCCTTATTACTCCGTACTATAGCACGATTTAAATTATCTAAATAAAGGTCAACAGCAGTTGCCAATAGCTCAATTCTTTCCTCAAAATCTGCTAAACGATCCGAATCCCACTGTAGTTCGTCACTCATTTCCTCAATATTAGTAAGTTGCATGTCAATTAAATTAGCCGTGAATATAATCCTTAAAAATGCCTCCTCCAAAGCTTTCATATCAACAATTGTCAGCATTTGCCGTTCTAACCATTCCCCTAACTCACCGACCAATTCTCCTATTGTTTTAAGATTAATTTCCAGAGGAATATTATTGCTTCTTAAGTCTTTACATACATCTTCTTGTTGTGTTAATTCATAGGCCCTTTCAGCATACATTTGAATCATTTCTTTATATAGCTTACAAATAAATAACCCTCTTACATTGTATACCGGTATATGCCCCTCTAAATCAAAAAACCTATTCTTTCCCATATAAGCCCCCTTTACTACATTCCCCCTAAAAAAATATAGCAATACAAATTAATCCAAATGATTAATCCATATTACTATATTTCTACGCATTTTAAAATTATCCTTCTCACCTAAATATTAGCTATTAATATACGCTCGAGGCGAGGTATTAAAGTGTCTTTTAAATGCCTTATAAAAATTACTGGTATTACTGTATCCCAGCATACCGGCAATCATTTCAACCGACAAATCAGTACCTCGAAGCAGTGACGCTGCTCTATCCATGCGATGGGCCGTCACAATTTCACTGAAGGACTGGCCCGTTTCCTGGCGAATCAAATTGGAAATATAATTCGGATGATACGCCAAATCAGCGGCCATTTGTTTCAACGAAACAGAAGCTACATGGGTGCTGATATATTGCATAATCTGATCGATGAGACTGCTCGAATTAACGCCATCTGTCACCTGTTGTTGCGCTTTCTGTTCACGAGCCACACCTAATAGTAGGGCCGCCACGAGGGACTGCAAAATAGCCTGTGTGTCCTCTTGTACTGTGGCAAATTCAAGCACCATTAATTCCAACAAACGACGCACATAGTGAGGCTTTTGAAAGTGCAGATGAATAAAGTTTTCAGAAAATTCATTATTCTGCGGCTCCAAGAAGAAATTAAATACCTTCTGATCAGCCGCCAAAATCGGAAAGAACGTCTTAAAGAACGTTTCTTTTTGAATCAAGACGCCGATAATTATAATCTCTTCCTTACTGTCCCCTTGAAGCGCATAACCCGTATAGGGCTGCCCGATATAGCATTCATTTTCCTTAACTTTAATATAGTTATCCTTCGTATAACTAAGTGCCCCATAATCACCTTGATAGGCAAAGTTTAAGAAAAAGAAGTCATGACGATGAAAGGCCTCTTCAATATGCTGACCTTTAAAAACGCAAATCATGATGGTTTCGTCTTCTTTGCCCGGCCATTGATAGGCTCGCTCCGGATGCGTGTCCCCGGATGATCTAAGCTTTGGCCAGTGTTCGGTAATAAAAGCATTGCCCAATTGAGTAAACGCCTCATTGAGCTCTTGCTGTTCCGCTGAGGTAGTATCTTCATTCGTAGTAGTGGATTCTCCCTTTATTGATTCAGGAGTTTCTTGTTTGACTACCACTGCCGCATCATCTTTTGCCATAGCCGTTGCCAACACAGTTTTCTTTGCTGACCCGACTTTCAGCGTGTCTAATTTAGACATTTCTGTTTCAGATGTTTCCTCTTTAGTAGCTATATTCCCTTTCACGGATACTGACTTCTGCTTATTCTTTTTTACCTTCTTATCCTGAAGTTTTTTATTTTGTTTTTTATTTTGTTTCTTCTTAGATTTTTTCTTCTTTTTATTTTCCGTCTTCTTGGAAAGCTTCTTCTTAGCTTTCTTCAATTTATCTTTATCCTTGCGCTTTTTTGCCATAACAGATGCATAATACCTTTCTAGTTCTTCGTAATCTTCTTTTTAGTATATCATCAATCTTAAGATTTGCCACTATATATCTTACGTTTTACCGTCGTCAGTATGACGTAAGCCGATTATACTGTGGGTACAGCCAATCCGTTACCACTCTCGGCCGAAGATTATTTAACTATTTTTGAAAAATCCTATCGTTAATTTTCAATGCTAACGCACAACAAAAGGAGGACATATGACTGAACTTGAAAAATTAAACGCCGGTTTGCCTTATAATTTTATGGATCCCGAAGTAGACGCTCTTAAACTAAATGCCGTAAAAGGTTGTGAAGAGTTAAACTCCATCAGTGCCGCAGACTATGAAGCTCGTGAGACCGTAATCCGCAATTTATTTGGTAAAGTCGGCAAAAATCCGGTAATATTGCCTCGCTTTGTCTGTGATAACGGCAAAAACATTTTTGTCGGTGACAATTTTCTGATTAATTTCAACGGTGTTATTCTGGATATTGCGCCTGTTACCATTGGCGATAATGTTATGATTGGGCCGAACGCACTTATTATCACGGTCAATCACCCACTAAAAGCCAGCGAACGACGCAATCACATGGCTGTGGCCACACCGGTAACCATCGGTAATGATGTATGGATTGGTGGTAATGTAACATTTCTTCCCGGTGTAACTATCGGCGATAAAGCTGTCATCGCCGCCGGAGCCGTAGTAACCAAAGACGTGCCGTCTAATACCGTAGCCGGCGGTGTACCGGCTCGTGTAATTAAAGAATTGCCGGAAGAAGACCAATAGACAGATAAAAATTTAATTTTATGCATCAAAAATGCCGCATCGAACCCGATGCGGCATTTAGCATTTTATATTCAATCACGCTTTCATGCGTTCTATGATATTTACAAATTCTTCATAATTGGCAAGCCCATTCACAAGTGCCGCCTTTTCACCATATTCAATAAGACAGATTGGCAAACTGTGAATATTCAAAGCGTGTCGCAAGCGGAGATCTTCTTCAAAGGCCTTGGCGGCACTGCCGTTTTCAAAATAGCGAAGAAATTCATCTGTATCTAAATCGGACGCCTTAGCTACCGCTACTAACTCATCGATTCGCGTAGTCTGTCGGGTCTCGACAATCGTCGCCCGTCGCAAGCGAAGCAAAAACTCATCAGCCTTCACGGGGTCACAAAGCTGAGCGGCCTTGTAGGCAATGCACAGCGGATAGGATGACCGGTGGTCCGCATCAAAGAGGTGAAACCCCTCCATATTAATGGGTAGCCCACCAATGCTTTCCTCGCTTTTATAAATCTGTGCCAACCGCTTATTATATACGCGAATCCCGTCTTCAGCCGGCAACGCCAATTCTTGCGGCAACATAAAATCGGCCACATCGCGCACCAGCCCACTCATTACATACTTAAAAACAAGCTCTTCGCCGAAATGGTTAGCCAATTTTTCATAAACCGGCTCTTGCTCATAGGAAAGACCCATCATCGGATCCGTAAAAGTTATAAGGATAATCTTTTTCATAGTATTCATCAGTATCGGTTACGGTCGATAAACTGACCACCCACCGACCACGCCTTAATATCATAAAATTTTATATAAATATTTTCTGTCGGAATATCGAGAACGTCCTGAAAGGCAGCCGTCATCTCGGCGCCGAAGTCAC
Source organism: Veillonella sp. CAG:933 (assembly GCF_000431435.1). NCBI lineage: Bacteria > Bacillati > Bacillota > Negativicutes > Veillonellales > Veillonellaceae > Veillonella > Veillonella sp. CAG:933. The sequence goes on along the minus strand of NZ_HF986156.1, from coordinate 2,660 downwards.
TAAAGCCGACATGAGCTTCATTACCGAAAAGGCTGGCTTCTATATAGGCAATTTTCTGCTGTCCGTCACCGCGAAGATAAAGTGACTGATTGGCTTCGAGACCAAACAATAAGTAATTTTCATTCAACCCCGGCACACGCTCAATAGCTTTGCCCATGCGCGATTTAATAACTGTCTCCTGTTCACGACTGACAGGTGTATTAACTTTCGCCATTACAAACGGCATTACTGCTCCCTCCATTCTTGTAGCTGTTCCAGAATACGGTCGGCAACTTCCTGATGTTTCATCTGATAGGTATGACCGGTTTTTTCAATAAAAATCAACTTATTTTCTGCAGCCGTTGGCATATGATTATTCAAATTGCGTAAAAACTCCGACGGATCGCCATCCGTAAAATTATCATAGGTGCCCACAAGTAACGCCCCCGTATGAGTAAGCTTCGCGGCTTGTGAAAAATCACCCTTCGGCGAGGTATGCACATTATTGAGTAATCCTGAAAATTGCCAATCCCACGCCGTATGAGCGATACATTCTACCCAGCCCATAAACGGAAACGGCAATCGTTTATCTCCATCACCACGCTCAACTTGGTCTTTAATCAATCGTTTTTCATAGTCTGTAACACCCGACATCATATACGTCAGGTTAGCGGGCGACAGTAAAAAGAACCGTTCTACGCGCTCATCATGATGGCGCGACAGATAATAGATAACCTTATTGGCTCCCAAGGAGTGGCCGGCCAAAATGATATGCTTATAACCGGCGTTCTCCGCAAAGGTCAGATAAGCATCAATATCTTCATCCGGATAGGCAAAACGCTCATTCCACGAGCCGATAAGTTCCTCTTTGCCCGTCTTCACATTGACGGTAGGAATTTCACCGAATGCATCATTTGTCTGGGCATAGATAAAATCAATGTTTCCACTATTAAGGGTATCCCCGATATTATAATAAAACGGATTGGAATAAAAATTACCGTGAATACCTGTGATGGCAATCATCACAGTATCTGACGTCCGCTTCTCTTCTTGACGGAAAAGAACGCCGTTTAGAACCACACCGCGCTTCGTCGGCACATCCAAACGAAACTTCATACATTATCACTCTTTCTAAAAATACACTGATGGAAGGATGAGGCGTAACAAGCATTACAGGAAATACACTTCGCCTCTAGAGCTTCACCGCTTTTCATTTTATTGGGTAAATCCGGTTCTCGCAAAAGGGGGCGAGACAAAGAAATCATTTCTATTTTAGTTTTATTTAGTATCTCTTCCATTGTATCGAGGCTTCGTAAACCACCGACCAAAATAATCGGCGTATCCACGGATTTGGCCAATGTATCGGCAAATTTCAAGAAATAGGCTTCGTTTTTATGTGGTCGAATACCGGCCACGGACGTACCATTACCACTTACCTCGATAGAATCGATACCGGCGTCGGCCAGTAAGCGGCACATAACCAAGCTTTCAGCTTCATCCAAACCGCCATAGGTAAAGTCACTGCTGTTAATTTTTGCCGTAATATGCAATTGTGGCGCTTTTTCACGAATACCGTTAATGATTTCCACCACCAAGCGGGTACGATTGGCAATACTGCCACCATATTCATCCGTTCTGTGATTGACAGCAGGCGATACAAAACGACTCAAAAAGAAGAAATGGGCCACATGAATTTGCACACCGTCAAAGCCCGCTTTAGCCGCACGGACACCGGCTTCAATAAATTGGTCGCGCACCATATGAATCTCTTCTATCGTCATATTATCCGGTTCAACCTGCTCAAAGCGACCGTTCGTTTCACGATAATAGGCACCAAGGGCTAACTGGGTAATCACCGGCACATCTTGGGCATGGATTACGTCGGTAAGTGTCTTATATTGCGGAATCAAGGCATCATCGGATAACCGCATCATCCCGTCAAAATAGTAATCATTGGCGGCCACGCTGGTAAACCCGGTAATAATGATACCAACACCACCTTTGGCCAACTCATCATAAATCTCATACGCTTTTTCCGTCACACTGCCGTCGCGATTAGCTAAACCTTCCCAAGTAGCGGAACGAACCAAACGATTTTTTGCTTTCAAATTTTTTAATTCAATTGTATTAAAAAGACTTTTCATTAATTTCACACTCCTTAGTATTATGAATTATATTAAATCACATTGATTTTTCTCTATATCTACATTATAATTATTTACAACATAAAAACAAGAAGGATGTTTTTTCTTCGTCAATATAAAAAGTATACTATGGAGGCTCTATGACACAAAAACCACTACCTAAAGATAAAAACATTTACGACACCGATTGTCCCATCCTGTATGCCATGGAGATAATCGGCCAAAAATGGAAACTTCCCATTCTTTGGTATATATGCGACGCCGAAAACCAAACACTTCGCTATAAGGAACTGGAGCGAAAAGTTGTCGGCATTACCGCCACAATGCTAACCAAATGTTTGCGCGAATTGGAACAAGATAGGCTGATATCAAGAAAACAGTACAATACCATTCCACCAACCGTTGAGTATTCAATTGCGGAACGGGGCAAGCTATTGATGCCCGCCCTCCAATCCATATATGATTGGGGCGAATCCCAGATGAACGAAAAAGAATAAACAAAAACAGGTTCTATAATTTATTTTGGGGCGCTAAAGA
>NZ_HF986155.1:0-2819 GCF_000431435.1 Veillonella sp. CAG:933 | reverse complement strand
CCTCGCTTATGTGAGTGCTGGTGATCCCCCTTCTGGTGCATATCGTCGTGTTGGGTCTCGCCTTTGCTTTTTCCCAAAATATAAATCAGCTGAAATAACTACAACTACAGAATAATATGAATAGAACATACAGTGATAAAATACCCAGTACAATAGAAAGAGATAGTAATGGTTACTATTTATATAGATGGGATATACAAACGGAACAAAGAGATGAATATATTGGTTATTCTTATTATGAAGTGATTGTATGGCCTACATTAACTGCTAATAAGATATTAGAAACATGTATTAATGAACTATGGGGTACAGATGTTGAAGCAAAGAAATTGAATGACTACAATGCTGCCTTATTGGGGATATTAGATGAAAGTTATATAGACATATATAAAGATTTCCTACAAAAGAGAAAGCAATTAAAAGAGCAAGTAGATTCAGATTTTGTTGCTTATGAACAAATACAAGAGGAATTAAATAGTGGACAAATAACCGCTATTACTTAGGATAGTGTCAATTTATAAATAAAGAACTTTTAAACCTTATTGACGTTTACTAAATAAACTGTCAAAAGATATCAGAACGCTAGCTAATCTTGTATTGGTTAGCGTTTTGTTTTTCAATCATCTTCTTTCAAATTATTGTAATGTTACAAAGACTAAATAATATTATATTAACGGCTCAAAGTGTAGCTACAGTGAATTACTTTAAAGAATTAGTTAATGACGGACCGATTAAATTTGTTGCCTGTTTACTATCTGGTGCAATGGGTTGGTTATCTACATTCTTTGCTCCAATATGGACAGTAATAGTTGTAGTGTGTGTATTTATACTTATAGATGCAATTCTTGGCACCAAAGTATCAATTACTCATGGTGGTAAGTTTGAATCTAGAAGATTGTGGTCTACTTTAAAGAAATTCGGAAACTGTGCAATGATAATTTCTTGTTGTCATCTTATGGGCACAGAAATAGTAAAGTCAATTGACATGCATTTAGTAGAAGGATTTTCAGGAATTGTTTGTGGAGTTGAGTTGTGGTCAATGATCGAAAATCTCCAAGCAATTGATCCTACTGGACCGTGGAAGATCTTCAGTAAGTTTATACGTAGCAAAGGAGAAAAGTATTTGGATATTACAATAGAAAAAGATGATTTACCAAAGATAAAGAAACTTGTAAAAAAGATAAAATGATATTTTCCAAAGTAAAGATAGCTATTGCTGTTATTTTTAGTTTACTATTGTTTAATAATGTCAGACTTGCTAAGAAAGTAAATGACTTAGATAAACAAGTAGGGATTGCAATGAATAATGCTCAAGTATGGGAAAATATTGCAAATCAAAATAGAAATGAAGCAAGGTTATTGGAATTGACAGTAAATGATTTTAAAAATTCTAACGATAGTCTAATAAAGGTCGCCAGGGATCAACAAAAGAAGCTAAAGATCAAAGATAAGCAACTACGTCAAGTAGCATCCACTGAGACCGTAATTAGAGACACCACAGTAAGAATAATCCCTTCAAAAGAAAAGGATTTCTGTGTAGAGCTAAAACCAAATCAATTGACAACCATCACGGTGGCTAGAAAAGATAGCGTGTTCACACATACTATGGAAATACTAAATCATCAAGATTTATTTGTATACGAAGATAAAGTCTATAGAAGACGTTATAAGAATTGGTTTCAAAGATTAATTCACTTCGATTTTAAAAAAGATAAAATCAGTAAATATCAAATCATAAACTCTAATGATTTAATTCAAGTATTAGATACTAGAGTAATACATATATCAGAATAATTGCAATACATTTCAATTTAGTGTTAATCAATAAATAAATTGAAACTATGCATTTGAACAAATTATTAGAACAAATTAAACGCCATCAATCCCCTACAGAAGCTATAGATAAGTTGGCAACAGCTTTAGAGAAGCATGAAGGTAGCCTGTTGGAGAAAGGCTTCACTATTTTAAAGTCAGAATTGGCTGCAAATATGTATGAAGCTATTAATGGCCCTCATTTACTCGCAATATACCTTTAGTAAATGCTTCAAGTGAACCAATTACTGGTTCACAAGTTAGTGCTGGGAACAGATACATTGCATATTTTAATAAATGTGATAATGTAATACAGCTGATGAATTATACTCCTGCACCAGCTGCCTAAATATTAATCAAGATATATGGGCAGCTATGAGAGTTGCCCATATTCTTTAAATTTATAAAGATATGACATTCTCTCAGTTAACGTCGGGTACTAGAATACACGTACTCGAGATAACAGGTACTTTTAAAAAGAACACAACGTACAGTTTAGGAACGGTAGTCAGTGTATCAAAACCCTATGACGAACCAGTGCCACCGACACAATTTCCGATGCCTATGCAAAATAGACGTAAGCTCGTGGATCTAGTGATTTCGTGTGATGGTGAACAAAGAAAACTGTCAGTATCTGAAGATAAAACAATGATGACCGATTCAAATATTGGTCTTACTATAGCCACAGAAAAATCACAAATTGTTAACATGGTTAGACAATCTCTAGAAGATTGCAGAATCAAGAAAGAGAGCCTGAGTAAGATCGATGAGGAGATGAGGAGATGTGAAGACATCTTAAAAATACTTAATATAAATTCGGACATAACAACCAATGTGACAAAAGATTTCAAAGAACTTGATGACTTAAAAGCTGAAGTGAAAGAGCTTAAACAACTTTTACAAAACGTATCTGCTGTTCGTCCGGAAGTAATAAAGAACACTCCACCCAATTCTGCTGAAGACAAAAAAGTAGGACCAGAAGGAGAAATAAAAAAAGAAATCTAAAA